>NZ_JASKYT010000191.1:0-12521 GCF_041028275.1 Streptomyces sp. PU-14G | reverse complement strand
GCCCCATCCCGTCCGAAGGACGCTTCCGATGTTCCGCACCGCACTGCGCGCTCTCGCCACCCACAGGCTCCGTTTCCTCCTGCCCGGCCTCGCTGTCGTACTCGGTGTGGCCTTCGTGACGGGCTCGTTGCTCTACAGTCAGTCCGCCGCCGCGGCTTTGGACCGTGGCCGCGGTGACGCACAGGCCGACGTCTTGGTCCGTATGGAACCCGAGCGCTCGTCCGGTGGCGAGCGCACCCGCCTCGATGACGCGCTCCTGCGGAAGTTGCGTGCGCTGCCCGGGGCTGCCGCCGCCCGCGGCACCGTGGAGGGCAGCGCACACCTGGTCGGCAAGGACGGGTCCCTCGTCGGCGAGCGGCAGCCGGCGATCGGGATCAACTGGGTTCCCGGCCGCGACGGCGACGATCCCTACCACCCGCTGGCGGCCGGGCACGGCCCCCGTACCGCCGGCGAGGTCGCCGTCGATCAGCGCGCCGCCGAACGCGCCGGACACCGGGTCGGCGACCGGGTGCGCGTCGTCGTCGAAGGGACCGCCCGCACCGTACGGCTCGTCGGTGTCTTCGCCTCCGACGATCCGCGTACGGCGACCGGTGGCACTCTGGCCGCCTTCGACCCGCGCACCGCGCGCCGCTGGTTGGCGCCCGCGCCCGGCGCCTACGCGGAGATCGGCCTCACCGCCGCGCACGGCACCTCGGATGCCGAACTCGCCGCGCGCGCTGCCGCGGCGCTGCCCGCCCGCGCGGACGTCACCACCCGTGCGCAGAACGACGCCGCCGCCGCGGCACTGAGCGGCGGCGACAAACGCACCACCTTGCTGTTGGGCTTCGCCGGGGTGGCCCTCTTCGTCTCGACGTTCCTCATCGCCACCACGTTCACCATGCTCAGCGCCGCCCGCGCCCGCGAACACGCGCTGCTGCGCGCCGTCGGTGCCACACGCCGTCAGGTGACCAGGCAGGTCCTCGCGGAAGCGTTCCTCATCGGCGCGCTCGCCTCCGCCGTCGGCTACGTGCTGGGCATCGGCGTCGCCGAGGTGCTCAACACCGTGTTCGGCGTCACGGGGGACGGCGGCGGGCCGGCGGTGCCGCTGCGGCTGGGCTCCGTCACCGCCCCGCTCGCGGCGTTCGGGGTCGGTATCGGCGTCACCGTGGTCTCCGCCTATCTTCCTGCCCGTCGCGCGGGTGCCGCTCCGCCCGTCGCGGCGCTGCGGGCGGGAGGTGAAGGTACGGGCCCATCACCACTGCGCCGCCGCAGCGCCGCCGGTACGGCCGTCACCGCGGTCGGCGTGTTTCTGCTCACCGTCGCGGCGGAGGACCAGAACACTCTTTTCCTCGCCGCTCCTGTCCTCCTGCTGGGACTCATCCTGCTCACTCCGTTGCTGGCCCTCGCCGTCACCGCTGTCCTGCGTACGCCGCTGACACGCCTCGCCGGAGTGCGCGGCACCCTGGCCGTGGAGAACGCCCGCCGCAACCCGCGCCGCACAGCCGCGACCGTGACCACCTTGATGATCGGGCTGGCCATGGTCAGCGCCCTCACCATGGCCATCACCGCGGTCAACCGCCACGGCGAGCAGGAGGCCGCCGCCCGTATGACCTCGGACCTGCGCATCACCGCCGTCGACTTCGGTGAGATCGGCCCTGGCACCGCGCAACGGGTGGCGAAGGTGGCCGGGGCCGAGGCCGTCAGCCCTCTCGTCAGTGCCGCGCTCGTCCCCGTGGACGGCGACGGCCTGGCCGTCACGGGCGTCGATCCGGGCACCATCCGCGACGTGGCGCCGCTGACCGTCCGTGCGGGCTCCCTCGACCGTCTCGACCACGGCATCGCCGTCACCACCGACACCGCGCGGGAACGCGGCTGGCGGCTGGGCACCCGCGTCACCGGCACCTTCGACGGCGCCGACAACCGGACCTCTCTGCCGGTCGTCGCGCTCTATGACGGACCCGACACCCTGACGCCCGCCCTCGTGTCCGCACGCGGCCTGCCCAGGCCCACCGCGGCCCAGGGCAGCCCCCGCATCGACTCCGTGCTGGTGGACGCCGCGCCGGGCCGTACCGACGCGCTGCGCACACAGATCCGCGAGACGCTCGACAACCCCGCGCTCCTCGTCCAGAACCGCGCCGACGTGCGGGCCGAGGTCGCCGCCGGTTCAGCCCCGCTGCTGGTCCAGGTCTACGCGCTCCTCAGCATCACCGTGGTCATCGGCGCCCTGGGGGTGGTCAACACGATGGGTATGGCCGTCCACGAACGTGTCCGGGAATTCGGGCTGTTGCGGATCATCGGTTTCGACCGCGGCGGAGTCGGTCCGTTGCTGCGACTCGAAGCACTGGTCATCGCGCTGCTCGGGTGCCTCCTCGGGCTGGCGTCCGGCCTCGCCATCGGTACGGCGGCGGTACTCGGTCAGGGCGGGTTGACGCTCGTCGTGCCATGGGCCCAACTGTCCGCCTTCGTCGCCGCGACGGCCCTGATCGGTGTTCTCGCCTCCGTCGCCCCTGCCCGCCGGGCCGCCCGTGTCCCGATGCTGAGCGCCACCGCCGCCGAGTGACCGACCCGGGGGTCGTCGCGATACCGGCTGTGCGGGGCGGCCCCTCAAGCGGCACATGAGGTGGTGAAGTGACGTGTGCCGGGCTCATGTTGCGGGCTTGCCACATGCCCCGTGAGTGTCCGGGTTCGAGGGTCGGCACGGTAAGGCGTAACCGAAAGAATCGACGTTGGCGTGCGTGTGGGGAAGCGAGAAGGGAACCACCGCGGTGTGTCGACATCACCACCCGCGGAACAACTGGCATTGCCCGGCCGTACTATCTCTAGGGCCGAGCATGGTGTAGAAGTCACAGCACACTGTGGTGCGGCGGTGTCCGCGCCACCCATGAGGTGCCCCCGTCTTCTCCTGCCTGCGTACAGGCCCACTCGCCGTATCCCGATTCTGGAAAGGCACACGCCATGACCGAGACCACCACTCCCGCCGACCTCACGTCGCAGTACACCGAACGTTTGGCCGAAGACCTCGAACACAACACGACTGAACAGGAACGCCTCACCGCCGAGATCGCGGCAATGGAAGAGCGGTTGGCCGCTTTGCAGCGCGACCACACCATTCTGCTGAACATGCAGCAGGCCCTGGGAGTGACAGTGACAGCGGCGCCTGCCGCGCCGCAGGACACCGCTGCCGTGCCGTCCCCCCGGAAGAAGCCGGCCCGCGAGCCCGCCAAGCGCAAGCGGACGCGTGCGGCGGCGACGGCGACGCAAAGCAGCTCCACTGGCGCCGACACGGCCAAGAAGAGTGCCGACACGGACGGCAAGAAGGCCGCGCCGAAGTCAGCACCGAAGTCCGCCCAGAAGCCAAACCAGAAGCCGAACCAGAAGTCGGCCAAGAAGCCCGCTGCGAAGACGGCACAGCCCACCCTGGTCGAACTGGTCCGCACCCACCTGGAGCAGCAGAACGAGCCGCGCTCGGCGGCGGAAATCGCCGCGGCTCTCGGCAAGGAGCACTCCGACCGCACCGTGAAGACCACTGTCGTGCGCACCACCCTGGAGAACCTGGTGGCCAGGAATGCCGCCCAGCGCTCCAAGCAGGGCAGTTCGGTCTTCTACACCACACTCACTCCGAGCGCGTCGACGGCCGCGGCGCCCACCGAGGAGCAGGGCGGCAAGGCCGAATAGAGACCGCTTGATGTTCGTCCGTCCCTGGAGGCGCGCCTTTGTCGCCCAGGGACACGGCCATTCGTCGACTGACGCACAGCCAGGCCCGCGATCGAGCGGAAACTCATGGCTCATCCGGCTGTTCCGTATGCCCGAGGTGTGGGTCACACACATGGTTCATGGTGTGTGCCGCCCACACGGCGGGCGGGCTCGCGCCGGTCGCGGCGGGCGTGCCCGTTCCTCGGACTCTCGCGAGGCGACCACCTGCCGTGTTCCGCGCCCGCCCGCCACCGGGGGCGCGAGTCGCACGCCGCTGCTCGGCGGCCCAGGCGGCTGGGGCCTGCACAAAGGAGCCTGCTGCGGGGCGAGGCGCGTGTTACCGTTGGTGGCCCAGCGACAACCGGGTCGGCTGCGGAGCTTGATGGGGAGATGAGTTGATGACTGCCGTAGAGGCCACTGCCGTGTGCAGTGCCCACCGGGCCATCCTCACGTCCCGGGCTCCGGTCTGACCTGACGCTGATACCCCCGTGCGAGCCCTGGCGGGCTTGCGGGAGGCAGCACTCCGTGCTCATCGGGGCCCCCGTTCAAGGGTCTCCACGTTGTCTCGATCACTTCCTCCTCACGCCTCCGGCACCGACCCGGTGACAGAGGCGTTCTTCACCCTGCACCGCGACCTGCCCCGCCAGGGGCCCGGCTCGGACGCCACTGCGCGCCGCATGCTGGCGGCTGCCGGGCCGCTGCCCGAGCACCCGCGGGTGCTGGACGTCGGCTGCGGCCCCGGCCGCTCCACCCTGCTGCTGGCCGAGGAAGCCGGCGCGCACGTGACCGCCGTCGACCTGCACCAGCCGTTCCTGGACGGCCTCGCGGCCGAAGTCGCACACCGAGGCCTGGGCGACCGGGTCAGCCTCCTCAACTGCTCGATGGACCGGCTGCCGTTCCCCGATCAGAGCTTCGACGTGATCTGGGCCGAGGGTTCGGCCTACATCGCCGGCTTCGGCACGGCTCTGCGCGCGTGGCACCGGCTGCTCGCCCCCGGCGGCGTCCTCGTCGTCACCGAGGCCGAGTGGACCGTGCCGGACCCCGCCCCGGCCGTCCGCGCCTACTGGGACGCGTCCTATCCGCTGCGTGATCACGCCGCGAACGCCGGGACCGCACAGGCCGCCGGCTACCACCTGAGCGCGCACTGGCCACTGCCGGAAAGTGACTGGTGGGACGAGTACTACACCCCGCTCACCCAGCGCGTTCCCCGAGCAGACCCGCAGCAGCCCGGGATGCCGGAGGCACTCGCCGCGCTCCGGACGGAGCTCACCATGCGACGCGAACACGGCAGCGACTACCACTACGCCGCCTACATCCTGCGCCCCCACGACAACGACGCGAACGAGGCCACCATGACCACGTGGACCACCCGGCCCGAGACCATCGACG
The DNA here is from genome assembly GCF_041028275.1 of Streptomyces sp. PU-14G. Taxonomy (NCBI): domain Bacteria; kingdom Bacillati; phylum Actinomycetota; class Actinomycetes; order Kitasatosporales; family Streptomycetaceae; genus Streptomyces; species Streptomyces sp. PU-14G. The sequence continues at coordinate 7,460 of NZ_JASKYT010000191.1, read as the reverse complement.
ACGTCTCCGCCCTCCGCGGCATCGTCCTCGCGGCCTTCCCCACCGCCGAGGAAGCCGACCTCGTCGACACCCTGCGCGCCGACCCGGAGGCGTGGATCGACGGCCTGTCCATGGTCGCCACCGCTCCCGACGGCACCCCGGTCGGACACGCGCTGCTCACCCGCTGCCACGTCGACGGCCAACCCGCCCTCGCCCTGGCGCCCTGTGCGGTACTGCCGTCGTTCCAGCGCACCGGCGCCGGGTCCGCCGCCATCCGCGCCGCCCTCGACGCCGCACGGACCATGGGGGAGAACCTCGTCGTCGTCCTGGGGCACGCCGACTACTACCCGAGGTTCGGCTTCACCCGCGCCTCCCGCTTCGGCATCCGTGCGCCCTTCGAGGTGCCCGACGAAGCCATGATGGCCATGGCGCTCGACGCGAGCCGCCCCCTCCCCACCGGCACCATCCGCTACCCCGCCGCGTTCGGCGTCTGACGCGCCCGTGGTGCCCCGGGTCCCGTTCTCCCGGGGCACCACCGCACTTCGCGGTTTCCCTCCGGCAGGTAACGGGCGGGGGCGGAGGTCGTCGGCGGCAGTGGGGCGACAGGTGTGCGGCGAGCCGCAGACGGGCGCGTCGCCGATGCGCGAGTGGTCAGGCCACGGGCGTTGACGCTGCCACCGCGTGTGGTTACGTTCCCCCATGCGTCCCGCATGGGAACGATGCCAGCCTCTTGCGCGGTTGGCCGCGGCACCGTGCCACCAACCCCGCACGCAGGAGTCTCATGCACCCCGCCCGACTGGTGTTCCCTCTCGCACTCACACTCGCCGTCGCCACGACCGGCTGGTCCCCCGCCCCGCCACCAGGGCCGTCCGCAGCGTCCGCAGCGTCCGCGACGTCCGCCACGCCCTCCGCGCACATACGCGATCCCGGCGCCGTCTTTCCCACACCGCGAAAAACCTGGCAGCGCCGCGACTTCGCCACCGTGACCAGGACGGTCACCGTGGTGACCGGACACCATCCGGACGGCCCGGCGCTGAAGGCCGTCCGGCAGGCGTTGCGGGCGGCCGGCACAGAGCGCGTCGTGACCACCCAGGCGGAACACGCCGACCATGCCGGCCAACTGACCGTCCACATGGGCGAAGACGCGCCGCGCGGGCTGGGCGGCGAGGGCTACGCGCTCACGCTGGGCGGCGGCTCGCGGCGCTCCGCGGGCCGGATCGTCCTCGCGGGCGAGGACGACACCGGCACCTACTACGCCGCGCAGTCACTGCGCCAGATCCTGCCCGCGAGCCGGCACCCCGGCACCCGAGTGCGGGGGCTGGCCATACGGGACTGGCCCTCGACGCGGTCGCGGGGGGTCATCCAGGGCTTCTACGGCACCGCCTGGTCACAAGGCGCCCAACTGGACCAGCTCGACTACTACGGCGCGCACAAGCTGAACACCTACCTGTACTCGCCCAAGGACGATCCCTACCTGCGCGAACGGTGGCGCGACCCGTATCCGCGACGGCGACTGGCGGACCTGGAGAAGCTGGTCGAGAGGGCCGAAGCCCGGCACGTCGACTTCGGTTACGCCCTCTCCCCCGGCCTGTCCGTCTGCTACAGCTCCACGGCGGACGCCACAGCACTCACCGAGAAGTTCGAGTCGATGTGGCGGATCGGCGTGCGCACCTTCGTCATCCCGCTCGACGACATCAGTTACACCGAGTGGAACTGCCCCGAGGACGCCAAGAGGTTCGGTACGGGAGGGGCGGCAGCCGCCAGGGCGCAGGCCCACCTCGTCAACACGGTCCAGAGGGAGTTCTTCGGCGCCCACCCGGGCGCCGCGCCGCTGCAGATGGTACCCACCGAGTATGCGGGCACCGCTCCGAAACCGTACAAGAAGGAGCTGGCCGGGCGACTCTCCCCGGAGGTGACCGTGCAGTGGACGGGCTCCGAGGTCGTCTCGCCGTCCGTGACCACCGCGCAGGCCAGGAAAGCCCGCGCCGCCTTCGGCCACCCGGTCGTGCTGTGGGACAACTATCCCGTCAACGACTACGCGACCGACCGGCTGCTCCTCGGCCCGTACACCGGCCGCAGCGAGGACCTGCCGGAACACCTCGAAGGCATCGTCGCCAATCCGATGATCCAGCCCTCCGCCTCCAAGATCGCGCTGGGGACGGTGGCCGACTACACGTGGAACTCGCGTGCGTACCGCCCCCGTCCGTCGTGGGCCGCCTCGATACGCGAACTCTCCGGCGGCAACAGGCGCGTGGAGCGCGCGCTGCGTGCCTTCGCCGACGTCAACCACTCCTCCCTCCTCGACAAGCGGCAGGGGCCCGATCTGCGCACCGCCGTCCGCGACTACTGGCGCGGCGAGCGTGCCGCGGCCGGTCTCGACGCGGCGCTCAAGCGTCTGCGGAATGCTCCGGCCGTGCTGGACAAGGCGCTGCCCGACCGGCGCTTCCTGCGCGACACCGGCCCCTGGCTCGGCGCCGCTCGCGACTGGGCGCGGGCGGACCTCGCCGCCCTGCGCATGCTGACCGCCGCGCGCGACGGTGACGGCGAGCGGGCGCGGCAGCTGCGGCGCGACCTGCCCCGGCTCGTGCGGCGGGCGGAGTCGCACAGGTACGTCGACATCGACGGCGAACGGATTCCGGCGGTCGTCGGCGAAGGCGTACTCGACAGCTTCGTCGACGACGCCGTCGCCGCGCACGACGTGCTGCTCGGCCGGACGCCACGCCCCAAGGCCTCCACCGACATGGGCACCCACCAGCAGCACACCCCGCTCCGTATGACCGACGCCGACGACGCCACCTGGTACTGGAACAAGACCCCCATGGAGAGGGGCTCGTACGTCCGGATCGACCTGCGCGACACCCGCCCGCTCGGGCGGGTCCGGCTGGCGATGGGCGCACCGGGTGCCGAGGACGACATCATCGAGCGGGGCGTGCTGGAATACTCCGCCGATGGCGCGCACTGGACGCGGTTCGCCTCCTTCCACGACACGCAGGAGGTGACCGCGCGTCCACCCGAGGGGACCCGCGCCCGCTATGTGCGCGCTCGTGCGGTGGCGGACCAGGACGCGCTGGTCGCGGTCCGCGCCTTCGAGACCGGCGGTGGCCGAGGAGGCGCCCAGCGATGACAGGGGGAGCGGACCCGCGCCGTGCGGACGGGCGCGGGTCCGCTGGCGTCTGGCGTCTGGCGTCTGGTGTCTGGTGGGATTCCACGCCGGCGGGGTCAGACGGAGGGCGCGCCACGCAGGAGTGCCGGTCGGCTCCGGGGCCCCGGGAGCAGGCTTCACGGCCCGGCGTCCGTCCTGGCCCGCGCCTGCGCGTCGCGCAACGACACGACATAGGTCGCGATCGTGCGCCCGGTGGCCACGAACGGCTCGGTCGAGCGCAGCCCGCGGGCGAGGAGGAACGCTCCTTCGAGGGCGGTCAGCACGGCGAAGACGACGGTGCGGGAGTCCGATTCGCCCAGCCCGCGTGCGGTGAAGTACCGGGCGCCCACGTCGACCCAGGTCTCCATCACCTCGGCCGCGACCTCACGCAGTTCGGGCTCGGTGTCGGCGGTCTCGGCCGTGACCGTGCCGACCGGGCACATGTTGGCCCAACCCGTGTCGCGCATGTCCTCGCCCGCCGCGGCGAACAGTGCCTCGATTCCGGACGCGAGATCGTCGTGGGCGTCGAGCACCAACGGCAGGAGTTGGATGTACGCGGCTCCGGTCTGCCGCAGCGCGACCGCCGCGATCTCGCGCTTTCCTCCCTTGAAGTGGTGGTAGAGGGAGCCGGTGGGTGCACCCGCGGCGCGGGCGAGTTGGTTGACGCCCGTGGCGGCGTAGCCCTGCTTGCGCAGCAGTTCCGCCATCGCCAGCGCGATCCGCTCGTCGGTGTTCATACGTCCATGGTAGAACGGTCACTCTAGAGAGACCGTTCTACCGGGAGTTGCTGTGCGCGAAGTCGAGGTACCCGCTGGTCTCATCGAGTACGACACAGTGGGATCGGGCCCGCCGGTCGTCCTGCTCCACGGGCTGCTCATGGACCACACGGTGTGGGATCGAGTCCTGCCCCTGCTGCCGCACGGATTCACCTACGTACGCCCCGTACTGCCGCTCGGGTCCCACCGGCTGCCGATGAAACCGGGCGCCGACCTCACCCTCCGCGGCCAGGTCCACCTCGTCGCCGACTTCCTCGACGCGCTCGCCCTGGACGCGGTGACCCTGGTGCACACCGACTGGGGCGGGGCGCTCTTTCTCACGGCCCACGGCCGGGACCAACGCGTCGCCCGGCAGGTGATCCTCCCGTGCGAGGCATTCGACAACTTTCCGCCCGGCCTGCCCGGCACGATGGTGTCCCTCGCTGCCCGCGTCCCCGGCGGGCTCCGGTTCGCCGCCCGCCAACTGCGCGTCGGCGCTATGCGCAGGCAACCGATGCTGTTCGGACAGATGGCTCGCCGCCCGGTGCCGGACGACCTGATGCGTGGCTGGACCGAACCACTCCTCCGCGATCCCGGCGTCCGGCGCGACATGCTCGCCTACTGCCGCGGGGCCTTCGACAAGGCGGAACTCGTACGCGACACCGAGGCGCTGCGCCGGTTCGCAGGCCCGGCCCTCGTCCTGTGGTCGCCCGAGAACCGCGTGATGCCCCCCGAGCACGGCCGCCGTCTGGCGCGGTTGCTTCCGGCCGGGCAGTACGCCGAAGTGCCTGGCGCGTACGTGCTGTCCATGCTGGACGAGCCCGAACTCGTGGCGCACGAGATCGGCCGTTTCCTCACCTCCGCCCCGGCACGCTAACCGGCCGGCCTCTCCCCCGGCCCGGTGGCCCGGTCGGTGGGCGGTCGGTGCTCGGTGGCCGGGCGGGTGCGTGAGGGTTGCGGACAGGTGGACGCTCTCTCGGACGGCCGTGCGGCGTCGCGCCCGTCGCAGAAGACGAACGGCCGAAGCCGGTTTCCGCTGTGGGCCTGTGAGGTTTGCGGGACGACATGCCGGTTAGGAGGCTGACCACGTGCTTGGGAGGACAGGCACATCCGCGGGAGGCGACCGTTTCACGGCGCCCCGGGTGTGTCACCCGAGCCGCTGCTCCCGCGGTGGTCCACGTGTCAGCGACACCGCAAGGAGGCAGTTTCCATGTCTGCCGTTCGGTACCGGCCCCAGCGAGCCCGTCACAGCCACAACGACGCCCCCGACACCGCCGAGGACTTCCGGCGCCTGGCCACCCTCCCTCACGGCCCCGAGCGTGAGGAGTTGAGCGCCCGGCTGGTGGAGGCGTGGCTGCCGATGGCACGGAGGCTGGCCGCCAAGTACCGCAACCGCGGCGAGATCCTCGAAGACCTGGAGCAGGTGGCGGCCCTCGGCCTGGTCAAGGCCATCGACCGCTACGACCCCGCGCAGGGCACCCCGTTCGTGCCCTTCGCCGTGCCCACCATCACCGGCGAGATCCGCCGTCACTTCCGCGACCACACCTGGGACGTCCACGTGCCGCGCCGCGTGCAGGAGATGCGCAACAAGGTACGGACCGCCGTCCGTGAACTGACCACTGCGGCGGACGACCACACGCCCTCGGCCGAGCGGATCGCCGAGCACACCGGCCTCACCCAGGAAGAGGTGGCCACAGGCCTGGAGGCCATGGACAGCTTCCGCAGCCTCTCGTTGGACGCGGCCACCACCGGTTCCGACGACGGTTTCTCCCTCGCCGACACGCTCGGCAGCAAGGAGGCCGGCTTCGACACCGTGGTCGCCCGCGAGGCGGTCAAACCGTGTCTGCGTGCCTTGCCCGAGCGGGAACGCAAGGTTCTCTACCTGCGCTACTTCCGCGACATGACCCAGTCGCGCATTGGCAAGGAACTCGGTATCTCCCAGATGCACGTCTCCCGCCTGCTGTCCAAGAGCTGCGACCGCGTCCGCCGCCAGGTCGAACATGCGCGCCCCGCCGCGCGTTCTCACCCGGCGTGACCGCGAGCGCCTCGCCCGTCCTGCCCGCACGCCCGTCCTGGCCGCACGCACGTCCTGCCCGCACGCCCGTCCTGCCCGCAGGCGTGGCGCGCTCCCAGGACGTGACCGGCCGAACATGTCGGGTGCCGGACGACCGGAGGCTGCCCCCGTGCCGAGGGACGCGGTGCGTCAGGCCGCCCTCCGTTCCCTCGCCCGGTGCGCCGACGCGAGGCCGGCGAAGCGACGCCCACTGCTCTTGATGGTGCGGCGCTGCGTTCGGTAGTCGACGTGGACGAGACCGAACCGCTGCGCGTAGCCGTACGCCCACTCGAAGTTGTCCAGCAGTGACCAGGCGAAGTACCCGGCCAGTGGTACGCCTTCGCGGACGGCGCGACCGCAGGCCGCCAGGTGCTCCTCCAGGTAGCGGACGCGTTCGGGGTCGTGGACCTGGCCGTCGGGTCCGAGGGTGTCCGGGTAGGCGGCGCCGTTCTCGGTCACGTAGAGGCAGCGGGCGCCGTAGTCGTCCGTCATCCGGCGCAGAGTCCTGGTGAGCCCTTCGGCGTGCACCTCCCAGCCCATACCGGTCACCCGTGCCCCCTGCGGCAGTGCGGCGGGCCGGGCCCGGGGGAAGGACCCTTCCGGGTCGTCGCGCAGGACGTTGCGGAAGTAGTAGTTGAGGCCGAGCCAGTCCAGCGGGGCGGCGATGGTCTCCAGGTCGCCGCCTTGGACGGGCGGCTCGGTGCCGTACAACTCGACCATGTCGGCGGGGTAGCCGCGGCCGTGTACCGGGTCCATCCACCAGCGGTTGACGTGCCCGTCGGAGCGCCGCGCCGCGGCGACGTCGGCCGGTTCTTCGGTGGCGGGTTCGCAGTGGGTGAGGTTGTTGACCAGGCCGATGCGGGCGCCGGGTGCGTGGGCGCGCAGCGCCTGGACCGCGTACCCGTGGCCCAGGTGCAGGTGGAAGGAGGCGCGTACGGCGGCGGTCATGTCCGTGAGCCCTGGCGCCATCCGGCCCTCGTAGTGCCCGATCCAGGCCGAGCACAGCGGCTCGTTGAGGGTGGCCCAGTGCCGGATGCGGTCGCCGAGCCGGGCGGCGACGACCGCGGCGTACTCCCCGAACCGTTCGGCCGTCTCCCGCGCGGGCCACCCTCCCCGGTCCTGGAGGATCTGCGGCAGGTCCCAGTGGTAGAGGGTGGCGAAGGGGGTGATGCCCGCTTCCAGCAGCGCGTCGGTCAGCCGGTCGTAGAAGCTCAGGCCCCGCTCGTTGACCTGTCCGCCGCCGTCGGGCAGCACCCGCGGCCATGCGAGGGAGAAACGGTAGGCGTCCAGGCCCAGCTCGCGCATGAGGCGCACGTCCTCGGGCCAGCGGTGGTAGTGGTCGCAGGCCACGTCTCCGGTGTCGCCGCCGTCCACCTTGCCGGGGGTGTGGCTGAAGGTGTCCCAGATGGAGGGCGAGCGGCCGTCCTCGGCGACCGCGCCCTCGACCTGGTACGCGGCGGTCGCTGCGCCCCATACGAAGTCGTCGGGCAGGTCCGCGGTGCTCTCGTGCGGCCGGTCGGGGGCAGTGGCA
>NZ_JASKYT010000190.1:0-13448 GCF_041028275.1 Streptomyces sp. PU-14G | reverse complement strand
GCCCCCTGCCCAGCGGGTCGGTGTACCGCCCGCCGGTAGCGTGAGAGCGCTCGTACGCGGCCCGGAACGCCTGCCCGAACGCTTGCCTCCCGGAGCCGCACAGGGGCCGCGGGCTCGGCACCGTCCGACGGGAGACGGGCCGCCGAGCCGAGGCGGCCGGAGGGGTCACCGGTCGGCGGACCGCTGCTCGGCGAGCGCCAGCAGGCGGGTGGCCCGCTTGCGCACGGGATCCTCGCAGTCGGGCTCGGCGAGAGCGGCGCGCAGATGGTGGGCCGCCGCGGCGGGGGCGCCGGAGCGCAGGGCGGCCGAGGCCAGTTCGTACAGCAGGGCGGGGCGGTCCTGGCGGGCGGGCGGCTCGCTCAGCGCACGGCCCAGGCACCGGTAGGCGGCCTCGGGCGCGCCCGCCCTCGCGTACGCGCGTGCGGCACCGCGCAGCTCCGCCACCACGGCGGAATCGGCGTCGGGGTGGACCTCCAGCAGATGGTGTGCGCTCGCCAGGTGGCCCGGGCGGGTCAGGGAGAGCGTGGCGGCCGTCTGACCGTGCAGGGCCGTGCGGAGGCCGGAGGGTATGGCGCGGTAGACCTCCCCCGCGAGTGAGGGGTGGGTGAAGCACACCGCGTCCTCGTCGGCCGGCGGGGTGCCGTCCGGTGTGCGCGGGGGCAGCGCGAGCACCTGGGCGCGGCGGAGCGTGTCGACCGCGCGGCGGGCGGCCTGCGCACCGAGCCCTGCGACACGGGTGGCGAGGGGCAGGGTGGCGGCGGTGCCGAGGACGGCGACGGCCCAGCAGAGCCGTACGCAGTCGGGCCCGAAGCCGCGCAGGTGGTCGTGGAACCCGGGGCCGCACACCGTCGGTGCGAGTTCGGCCAGCCGCGGCAGACTGTCGCGGTGCGGTTTGAGGCCGGCCTCCCCTGCCCGGTCCAGCAGCCGCGTGACGGCGAGCGGGTTACCGGCCGTCAGGGTGGCGCACTCCTGGGCGAAGGAGGGCTCGTTGCCGCAGAGGGGCTCGTCGGGACCGCCGCCGAATGCGGCCCCGACGAGGGTGTCGACGGCTTGTGCGCTCAACGCGGCCAGCGCGTGCGGCCGTTCCGCCTCGTCCGTGGCGGCCCGCACTCCCACCAGGTCCGGGCGCGCTTCCCGAGGGTCGTAGGCGATCACGCACAGCAGCGGCAGCGTCGAGGCGCGCGGCAGGAAACGAGTGAGCCAGGCCAGCGACGCGGGGTCGGCCCAGTGGAGGTCGTCGACGAGGACGACGAGCGGCGTGGCGCGCGCGGCGAGACGGGCGGCGAGACGGGCCAGGAGGCGATCGATCGCCCGGTACACGGCGTGCGGGGGCGGCCCGACGGCGCACGCGGGAGCGCTCAGACCGACGGCCGCAGCGGCGAGGTGGGCGTCGCCGCCCGGTGCGGTGCACGGGTCGTGCCCGTCGAGCAGGGGAAGCACCGGCCGCAGCAGGGCCCGGAGTACGTGGAAGCCGCGCTCCTGCTCCTGCTCGCTGCCGCACGCGTACAATACGGTGCACCCACGCGCCGCGGCGCGCGCGGCGGCCTCGTACAGGAGCGCGGTCTTGCCGAGCCCGGTGGCTCCGGTCAGGGTGAGGACGCGGCCCCGGCCGGTGTCGTAGTCCTCCGTCGAGGTGGCGCACAGGCGGGCCAGCTGCCGTTCGACCGCGGCGAGTTCGGCTTCCCGCTCCAGCAGCGCCACGATCGTGTCCTCGCCGTCCTCGCCGTCCTCGCTCATCGGGCTGATGCGCCGAGCCTACGCCAGCGGGAGGAGCCCGGGGCGTGCGTTCTCCCCAAGTGACAGCGCGGCGTGCGGCCCCGGGCTCTGCCCAGGTGGCGAGCGGCCCGGGTTCTGTCTCGGATGGTGTGCGGCCCGGCTCTGCCTCAGGTGGTGTGCGGCCCGGGCTCTGTCTCAGGTGAGGTCGAAGTCGCCCTCGCGTGCGCCGCGCACGAACGCGCGCCACTCCCCCGGGTCGAAGATGAGCGCGGGCCTGTCGGGCTGCCGGCTGTTGCGCATGGCCACGAAACCCTCAACGAAGGCGATCTCGACATCGCCCGAGCCCCGGCTGCCTGACTGCCACTGCGCCCGGCTCAGGTCGAGTTCGGGCCATTCGGTGGTGCGGTGGGCCACGCGCGTTCTCCTCCCGGTCGGGTCGGTGCCGGCGCCACCTTAACCACGGCCCGGGCGGCGCCGACAGGGCTCGGGACGCCGGGATCCGGCCCGGCGGGGTCAGGTGGTGGGCGGGTCGGCTGCCACCAGCCACATCGAGAAGAACTGGGCCCCGCCCCCGTAGGCGTGACCGAGCGCTCTGCGCGCCCCCTCCACCTGGTGGGCGCCTGCCAGTCCGCGGACCTGGAGCGCCGCCTCGGCGAAGCGGAGCATGCCGGAGGCCCCGATGGGGTTGGTGGACAGCACACCGCCGGACGGGTTGACGGGCAGGTCTCCGTCCAGCTCGGTCGCCCCGGACTCGGTCATCGTCCACCCCTGCCCCTCCTTGGCGAAGCCGAGGTTCTCCAGCCACATCGGTTCGTACCAGGAGAAGGGCACGTACATCTCGACGGCGTCGATCTGGCGGCGGGGTTCGGTGATGCCGGCCTGCCGGTAGACGTCGGCCGCGCAGTCGCTGCCGGCGCGCGGCGAGACGGCGTCCTTGCCCGCGAACAGGGTGGGTTCGCTGCGCATTGCGCCGCCGTGCATCCAGGCGGGCGGGCGCGGGGTGCGGGCGGCGCCCGCGCGGTCGGTCAGCACCATGGCGCAGGCCCCGTCGGAGGAGGGGCAGGTCTCCGAGTAGCGGATCGGGTCCCACAGCATCGGTGAGGAGCGCACCTTCTCCAGGGTGATGTCCTCCTCGTGCAGATGCGCGTAGGGGTTCTTCAGCGCGTTGCGGCGGTCCTTGTAGGCCACCATCGCGCCGATGTGGTCGGGCGCCGAGGTGCGGTGCATGTACGCCCGTACGTGCGGGGCGAAGAAGCCGCCCGCACCTGCCAGCAGGGGCTGCTGGAAGGGGACGGGAAGGGACAGGCCCCACATGGCGTTCGATTCGGACTGCTTCTCGAACGCGAGGGTCAGCACGGTGCGGTGGACGCGGGCCGCGACCAGGTTGGCGGCGACCAGCGCGGTGCTGCCGCCGACGGAGCCGGCCGTGTGCACCCGCAGCATGGGCTTGCCGACGGCGCCGAGGGCGTCGGCCAGGTAGAGCTCGGGCATCATGACGCCTTCGAAGAAGTCGGGCGCCTTCCCGATCACGACGGCGTCCACGTCGCCCCAGGCCAGCTCGGCGTCCTCCAGCGCACGCCGCGCCGCCTCCCGTACCAGCCCCGCGATCGACACGTCGCGGCGTGCCGAGACGTGCTTGGTCTGGCCGACGCCGACGACGGCGACGGGTTCCTTGCCGCGCCCGCCGCCGACGGCGGCCTCCGTGCCGTGCCCTCGGCCGCTGGGAACCGTGGAGTTGCTCATGCGCCTTCTCCTCCTTCGGCGGGGCCGTCTTCGGCGGGGCCGACTTCGGCGGGGCCGTCTTCGGCGGGCCCGTCGGATTCCAGGACCGCGACGAGGTTCTGCTGGAGGCAGGGCCCCGAGGTGGCGTGTGCGACGGCGCGGCGGGCTTCGCCCCGGGCGATCCGTGCGGCGGCCTCGCCGATCCGGACGAGCCCTGCCGCCATCACGGGGTTGGCTGCCAGCGGGCCGCCCGAGGGGTTGACCGCGGTCTCCTCGCCGAGCCGCAGCGCCTTGCGGAGCACCACTTCCTGCGCGGTGAACGGCGCGTGGAGTTCGGCGATGTCGACGGGTGGGGCTCCGGGCTCGAACAGGCCGGCGCGTTCGGCGGCCAGCCGGGTCGAGGGCGACCGGGTGAGGTCGCGCACGCCGGGGCTGTGCGCCTCGATGCGGTGGTCCATGCCGCGGATCCAGACGGGCTGTGAGGCGAGCCGGCGCGCGGTGTGCCCGGCGGCGAGGACGACGGCGGCTGCGCCGTCGCTGACGGGCGGCAGGTCGTGTGTGCGCAGCGGCTGGGCGACATAGGCGTCCTCCAGCAGGGCGCCGGCGTCGGGACCGCCGCGCAGTTGGGCGTGCGGATTGTCGGCCGCGGCGGCGCGGCTGCGTGCCGCGATGCAGGCCAGCTCGCGCTCGCTCGTCGCACCCGAGTCGAGCAGCGCGCGGGTCTGGAGCGCGGCCAGGGAGACGGAGTCGGGCCACAGCGGCGCCAGGTAGTAGGGGTCGAGCTGGCGGGTGAGCACCTCGGGCAGGTCGCCGGCGGAGGACTTGCCGTAGGAGTAGACCAGCGCGGTCTCCGCCTCCCCGGTGAGGATCTTCACCCATGCCTCGTACAGTGCCCAGGCACCGTCCGTCTCGACGTGGGACTCGGCGATCGGTGGCCAGGCGCCCACCCCGTCGAGTGCCATCGTGAAGGAGAAGGGGCGGCCCGCCAGGTAGTCGGAGGAGCCGGAGCAGGTGAAGTCGATCTGTCCGGCGGACAGTCCGGTCTCGTCGAGGACGTCGCGCAGCACCGGGAGCAGCATCTCGACCTCGGACAGCCCGTCCGTCGCCCGCTCGTGGCGCGACTGCGCGAAGGCGACGACGGCGACCTGGCCGGCTTCCGTGGGGGTCACAGCAGCTCCTTGTAGGTCTCGTAGGCGGCGTCGGGTTCGCCCGTGGGCCGGTAGTGGTCCGGGTGGCGGCTGCCTTCGGTCCACACGGGTTCGACGCGCAGTCCCATCCGCACCTGGTCGTAGGGGATGCCGGCGATGCGGCCGTGCAGCGCGAGTCCGGCACCGTCGAGGGCGATGTGCCCGTAGACGTAGGGCACGTCGATGTCGAGGCCCTTGGCTTTGATATTGACGACGCAGAAGGTGGTGACCGTCCCGGCCGGGCCGACCTCGACCTGTTCGCCGGTGGCCACGCCGCAGGTGGGGCAGGCGCCGCGCGGCGGCACGTAGACCTTGCGGCACTCGGGGCAGCGTTCGCCCTTCGTGCGGTGTTCCGCGAGGGCGTTGAGGTAGCGGGTCTGGGCCCGTCCTGGCGAGTAGGTGTAGTCGAGGCGGGCGGCGGCGACGATGCCGGTGACGGGCTCGGCGAACGTTCCGGTGTGAGAGGCGGGCCGGTCCGGGGCCGGGGTGTCGTGCGGTGCCGGTTCGAAGCAGGCGATGTCCGTGATGGCGCCGACGCGGTCCTGCGCCCACCGGATGCGCACCCGCATCCCGGTGCTGACCGAGTCGGGTCCCTCCGGCGCGTCCAAGGCGTGCAGGAGGGCCGTGTCGGCCCCGTCGAGGCGGACCAGCACCCAGGCGAACGGGTGCGCCAGCGGCTGCCCCCTGCGGGGGGTGCTGTTCCATGCCCAGGTGGTGACGGTTCCCGTGCGGCCGACCTCCACCAGGTCGCGGACCTCCTCGGCGGTGACGGGGTCGTACTCGGTGGGCGGTACGACCACGCGGCCGTCCGTCGCTGTGACGCCGAGGACGGTCCGCTCCCGCAGGCCGGTGAGGAAGGCGCTCTGGACGGGGCCGAGCGAGCGGGTGAAGGGGAACTCGACGACCATGGGGGCGGTCAGCACGTCGTCCATGAAGGTCCTTTCCGGTGTGCCGGGTGGGGAGGAGCCGTCATGCCCGCTTGAAGCGTGGCTTCCTCTTCTGGGCGAAGGCGCGTGCGCCCTCCTTGGCGTCGGCGGTGTCGAAGAGGGGCCAGCCTCGCTCCAACTCGGCGGCGAGCCCCTGTTCTTCCGTCATGGCGGACGTCTCGTACACGGAGGCCTTCACGGCCTCGACGGCCAGCGGGGCGCAGGCGTTGACGCGTTCGGCGGTCTCCAGGGCGGCGTCCAGCGCGGTCCCGTCGGGGACGACCCGTCCGATCAGGCCGATGCGTTCGGCTTCGGCGGCGCTGTAGGGGCGGCCCGTCAGGAGCATCTCCAGAGCGTGGGTGCGGGGGATCTGCCGGGGCAGCCGCACGGTGGAGCCGCCGAGGGGGAACAGGCCGCGGCGGACCTCGTAGAGCCCGAAGACCGCGCTCTGAGCGGCCACGCGGATGTCGGTGCCCTGGAGTATCTCCGTGCCCCCGGCCACGCAGTGGCCTTCGACTGCCGCGATCACGGGTTTGCGCGGCCTGTGGTGCCGGAGCATGGCTTTCCAGTGCAGCTCGGGGTCGTCGCGCAGGCGGGCGCGGTACTGCCGGCCGTCCATTCCGTCCCCGGCCAGTGCTTTGAGGTCCATGCCGGCGCAGAAGGCGCCGTCCGCGCCGGTGAGGACGACGGAGCGGACGGCGTCGTCGGCGTCGGCTTCGAGCCAGCCGTCGTAGAGCCCGACGAGCATGGCCAGGGAGAGGGCGTTCTTGGCTTCGGGGCGGTTGAGGGTGAGCACGAGCGTGGCTCCCACCCGCTCCACGGACAGATGTTCGGTGCCGCCCATCGTGGGGCCTCCTGTCTCCAGGGCCGAGGCGCGGCCTCGCGGACCTGGAACAGGTTGCAGTAGCGGAGCGCGGACTTCAAGAGCCTTCTGACAGGCCGTCACATTTCTTGTGCCGGAGGCCTTCCCGTCTTCGCGCCCCGGTGCTCTGATGAGCGCCGGACGCACGGTGCTCGGACGAGCGCCGGACGCACGGTGCTCGGACGAGCGCCGGACGACACGCACGGGGGAACGCACACAGCGCGGGGGAACGCACAGACGCCGTACGCCGATCCGAGCACGTACGCCGGGGCCCGGGCATGGAGGAGCGCGCCGTGGAGTACAACCTTGCCGACCTGTTCGAGTCGATCGTCGACACCGTCCCCGAGCGCGAGGCGCTGGTCCACCTGGACCACCCCGGCACGGGCGAGGAGCACAGACTGACGTACGCCGAGCTGGACCGTGCGGCCAACCGGCTCGCGCACCACCTCGCCGACAGCGGCGTGCGCGCGGGCGACCACGTCGGGCTGCACCTGTACAACGGCGTCGAGTACGTGCAGACCCTGCTGGCCTGCCTCAAGATCCGCGCCGTTCCCGTCAACGTGAACTACCGCTACGTCGAGGACGAGCTGGCCTACCTCTACCGGGACGCCGATCTGGCCGCGCTCGTCTTCGACGGCGAGTTCACCGCGCGGGTGGCAGGCGCTCTGGCGCACACCCAGAAGCTCCGCCACCTCGTGCGCGTCGGAGCGGCACCGCAGGGAGCAGCCGAGCCGTCCCTCACTCCTGTCGCGTACGCGCACGCTCTGGCGGCCGGTTCACCCGAGCGGGACTTCGCCCCGCGCTCGGCGGACGACCTGTTCATCATCTACACCGGCGGCACCACCGGCATGCCCAAAGGGGTGATGTGGCGGGCCGAGGACCTCTTCTTCTCCGGGCTGGGCGGCGGTGCGCCCACCGGGGAGCCCGTCACCCGCCCTGAGGAACTGGCCGAACGGGCGGCGGCGGGCGGCGAGGGCCTGGTCTTCTTTCCCACTCCCCCGCTGATGCACGGCACCTCCACGCTCACCCTCTTCATCGCCTTCGACTACGCGCAGAAGGTGGTGCTGCACCGCAAGTTCGTCCCCGAGGAGGTGCTGCGCACCGTCGAGCGCGAGAAGGTGACAGCGGTCTCCCTGGTCGGCGACGCGATGCTGCGCCCCCTGGTGGACGCACTCGCCGGACCGCTGCGGGGCACCGACTGCTCGTCCCTGCTGGCGGTCTCCAGCTCCGGTGCGATCCTCTCCGAGGCGGTACGGGACGAGTTCGCACGCCTGGTGCCGCACGCCGCGCTCCTCAACAACTTCGGCTCCTCGGAGTCCGGGTTCAACGGCACGGCCACGGCGGACTCGGGACCTGAGAAGGGCTTCCGTATCACCGTCAACGACAGCACCGCGGTGGTCGACCCCGCCACCCACGAGCCCGTGCCGCCCGGCACCGCAGGGCGTATCGCCCTGCGCGGCCACGTCCCGCTCGGCTACTACAACGATCCGGCCAAGAGCGCCGAGACCTTCTTCGAGGCGGGCGGCGCGCGCTGGGTGCTGCTGGGGGACGTGGCGACCGTCGACGAGGACGGCGTGGTCACCGTCCTGGGGCGCGGCTCGCAGTGCATCAACACAGGCGGCGAGAAGGTCTTCCCCGAGGAGGTCGAGGAGGCCCTCAAGGCGCACCCCGACGTCTACGACGCGCTCGTGACGGGCGTCCCGGACCAGCGGTGGGGCAACCGCGTCGCGGCCGTCGTCCAACTGCGGGCCGGCGCCGCGGCGCTGACCGGGGACGACGTGCGCGCGCACGCGCGCGAGCGGCTGGCGGGCTACAAGGTGCCGCGTACGGTCGTCTTCTGCGACCTCGTCCAGCGCTCCCCCAGCGGCAAGGCCGACTACCGCTGGGCCAAGCGCACGGCCCAGGAGGCGGCCTCGCATGTGGGATGACCCGAGGGGGCGACCACCCGGGGGGGGCGCCGCGGTTCGGGCACGGGGTACTTCGTCGGCTCGTTCCTCAACCCCCGCAGCAACCGGTGCGCCGACGAGTGGGACGGCATGGCGGAGGGGTCCGCGTTCGCGGCCATGGGGCGGGCGCTGCTGCGGGAGCCCCGGCCTGGTGAACCGGATGCGGGCAGCGGCGTCCCGGCAGGTGGAACGCGCGGATGAGGGCGTGCGGTCGGCGTGCATACATTGCCATCCGCGCATGCCGGCCGGGTGCAGCCGCAGCAGGTGTGTGCTGACCGACCCCGTCGCCTGAGTTCCGGAGGTCCGCGCCGTGTCCACCTACGTCGTCACCGGAGCCGCCTCCGGCATGGGCGCCGCGCTCGCCGCCGAGCTCGGCCGGGAAGGCCATCGCGTCATCGGAGTCGATCTGGCGGGCGCCGAGGTGGTCGCCGACCTCGGGACGGAGGACGGCCGCCACGCGGCACTGCGGCGGATCGGTGAACTCCTCCCGGACGGAACACTCGACGGCTTCGTCCCCTTCGCCGGGCTCGCGGCGGCCACCGGGCGCCCCGGGTCGCTGATGGTCTCGGTGAACCACTTCGGCGCGGTACGGCTCCTGGAGGGGCTGCGACCCGCCCTTGCCCGCTCGACGCGCGGCCCCGCGGCCGTGCTGGTCTCCTCCAACTCGGCAACATGCCAGCCCGGCTGGCCGACGCGGCTGGCGGAGGCGTGCCTGGCCGGGGACGAGGGGCGGGCGCGCGCCCTGGCCGACCGCTCGGGCGGCGTGGCCACCTATCCGGCGACGAAGGCCGCCCTGGCCTGGTACGTGCGCGAGCACGCCGTCACGCCCGAGTGGGCCGGCTGCGGCATCCGGCTCAACGCGGTGGCACCCGGGCTCATCGACACGCCCATGACCGCGGCGGGCCGCACCGACCCGCTGACCGCGGACGGCATGGCCGCCTACCCCGTCCCCCTGGGCCGTTCCGGACAGGCCGCGGAGGTCACCGCGGCTGTCCGCTTCCTGCTCTCACCCGCCGCGTCGTTCTGCGTCGGCAGCGTCCTGTGCGCCGACGGCGGCACGGAAGCGCTGCTGCGCTCCCGCCACTGGCCCACCCCCCTCGACCCCGCCGCCGGCTGATCCGGGGGCCGGAACGCTCCTCGTGCCGGCCTGCGGGGTCAGGTTTCCGTCAGGAAGTCGAGGACCGCCCGGGTGAACTCCATGGGGCGGGCCTCGTGGACGAGGTGTCCTGCGCCCTCGATGGTGACGACGCGGGCGTCGGGGATGCGCTCGGCCATCTCCCGCAGGTCCTCCTGCGGGAGATGGGAGCGCTCACCGCCACCGACCAGCAGGGTGGGCGCGGTGATCGAGGTGAGGCGCTCCCACCATGCGGGGTCGGGCTCGTTGCGCTGGGCTACCCACTGGGCGGTGACCTCCCAGTCGAACAGCTGGGCGCCCCCGGGCGCTTCGGGCACCTCCCGCGGCGGAACGAGCGGCCGCATCGCGCCGGTCTCCTCCAGCACGAGCCGGTCCACCCGCTTGGGGTGCTCGGCGGCGAAGAGGTAGGCGACGACGGAGCCGAAGGAGTGCCCGACCAGGATCGCCCGTCCGATACCGAGGGCGTCCAGGAACCCGCGCAGATCGGCGACGAAGTTGGCCATGGCGTAGCACCCGGTCCTGTCGCTCCCGCCGTGGCCGCGGAGATCGGGCGCGTAGACGGGGTGCTCGCCGCCGAGCGCCGAGACGAGGGGGCCGCGCCAGTCCTCACCGTCCTCACCGAGGCAGTGGAGCAGGACGACGGGGACGCCCGTCCCCGCGCCCCAGGCGCGGTAGGCGAGCGTGACTCCGTCCGTGACAACCGTCCGCGTTCCGTTTTCGCTCATACGGGGGACCGTACCCGGCTAGCCGTCCTTCTTCTCGAAGGACGGCGGCGCGGTGTCGTCAGGGCGCTTGGCCAGCTCGGACTTGCGGTACGAGTAGGCGAAGTACACGACGAGCCCGAGGGCGAACCACACGCCGAAGCGCACCCAGGTCTGCCAGGCGAGGTAGGTCGTCAGCCAGATGGAGAAGACGACCCCGAGCAGCGGGACGACGGGCATGCCGGGGACCTTGAACTTGCGCGGCAGGTCGGGCTGCCGGTACCGCAGGACGATCACGGCGATGCACACGACGACGAACGCCAGCAGGATGCCGATGTTCGTCATCTCCGCGGCCTCCTCGATGGGCAGGAAGCCGGCGATCACGGCGGAGGCGATGCCCGCGATCCAGGTGACGCGGGTGGGCACGTGGCGCACCGGATCGGTCTTGGCGAACCACTTGGGCAGCAGCCCGTCACGGCTCATGGAGAACCAGACGCGGGTGACACCCAGCATGAAGGTGAACATCACGGTGAGGATGCCGATGATGGCGCCCACGGCGATGATGTCGGCGACGCCGCTGAGGCCCACGGACTTGAAGGCGGTGGAGAAGCCGCTGTCCGGGTCGATGTCCTTGTAGTTCTGCATCCCCGTCAGCACCAGGCAGACGGCCACGTACAGCACCATGGAGATGATCAGCGAGTAGATGATCGCCTTGGGCATGTGCTTCTGGGCGTCCTGCGACTCCTCGGCTGCCGTGCTCATCGCGTCGTAGCCGAAGACGGCGAAGAAGACGGTGGCGGCGCCGGTGAACGCGCCGGAGAGGCCGAAGGGGAAGAACGGCTTGTAGTTGCCGGTCTTGATGTGGAAGACGCCGACGACGATCACCAGCAGGACGACGGCCACCTTCAGGACCACGACGACCAGCTCGAACCGTGCCGCGTTCTTGATGCCCCGGGTCAGCGCGTAGGCGATCAGCAGGCACAGCAGCGCGGCGAACAGGTCGACCCGGTGCCCGTCGCCGGTGCCGGGCGCACCCAGCATCCAGGCGGGCAGTGAGGCGCCCATCTCCTCCAGCAGGAACGAGAAGTACCCGGAGATGCCGATGGCCACCACCGAGACGATCGCCGTGTACTCCAGCAGCAGGTCCCAGCCGATGAACCAGCCGCCCAGCTCGCCCAGCACCGCGTAGCCGTAGGTGTAGGCGGAGCCCGCCTTCGGGATCAGGCCCGCGAACTCCGCGTAGGACAGGGCCGCGCAGGCGCTGGCCAGGCCCGCGATGAGGAAGGAGATCAGCACGGCCGGCCCGGCCTTGCCGTTGGCGACGGTGCCCGCCAGGCTGAAGACGCCCGCGCCGATGATGCCGCCGACGCCGATCGCGGTCAGATGGCGCAGGCCGAGCGTGCGGGTGAGCTGCTGTCCTGAGCCTCCCTCCGGTTCCTCGATCTGCTCGATGGGTTTGCGGCGCAGTACGCCTTCCCCGCTCCAGAGCCCGGGCATGGGACCTCTTCCTGTTCCTGCCGTGGATTGCCGATGACGGCGCCGCCGCGGACAGGTGGCCCGCGACCACGCGTGATCATCATGGCCGCGACAGGGAGGGGTGGAAAGTGGCCACAAGGTCTCTCTTGCGCATCGTTCGTTCCGGCGCTCCGCCGGCCCTCACTCGCGGGCCGGCCAGTAGGGATCGCGCAGCCGGCGCTTGTAGAGCTTGCCGTTCGGATCGCGGGGCATCGCGGCGATGAAGTCCACCGATTTGGGGCGTTTGTATCCCGCGAGCCGGTCCGCACAGTGGGTCAGGATCTCCTCGGCGAGCCGCTCCCCCGCCTCGTGCCCTGCGGCGGGCTCGACGACCGCCTTCACCTCCTCGCCCCAGTCGTCGTGCGGGATGCCGAAGGCGGCGGCGTCCGCGACGGCGGGGTGGGTGAGCAGCGCCGCCTCGATCTCGGCGGGGTAGATGTTCACCCCGCCCGAGATGATCATGTCGATCTTGCGGTCCCGCAGGAACAGGTAGCCGTCCTCGTCCAGGTATCCCAGATCCCCGACCGTGAAGAAGTCACCGATCCGGTTCCTGCGCGTCTTGTCCTCGTCCTTGTGGTACGCGAACCCGCCGGTCGACATCTTCATGTACACGGTGCCCAGTTCCCCCGGGCCGAGCCTGTTGCCGTCGTCGTCGAAGACGGCCAGCTCGCTGATCGGCCAGGCCCTGCCCACCGTGCCGGGCTTCTTCAGCCAGTCCTCGGCCGTCGCGAACGCGCCGCCGCCCTCACTCGCCGCGTAGTACTCCTCCACGCAACCGCCCCACCACTCGATCATGCCCCGTTTGACGTGGTCGGGGCAGGGCGCGGCGCCGTGGATGGCATGCCGCATCGAGGAGACGTCGTACGCGCGGCGGGTCGCGTCCGGCAGCGCCAGCAGCCGGTGGAACTGGGTGGGCACCATGTGGGTGTGCGTGCACCCGTGCCGGTCGATGAGCCGCAGCATCTCCTCGGGCTCCCACTTGTCCATCACCACCAGTTGGTGGCCGATGTGCAACGCCGCGCCGGCGAACTGGAGGACCGCCGTGTGGTAGAGCGGCGAGCAGACGAGGTGGACGTTGCCGTCGAAGGGCCGGATACCGAAGATGCCGAGGAAACCGCCGAGGTACGTCTCCTCGGGGCGCTTGCCGCTGAGCGGGCGGCGGATGCCGCGGGGGCGGCCCGTGGTGCCGGACGTGTAGTTCATGACCCAGCCGCTGGTGCGTTCCGCCGGTGGGGTCGCGGGCTGGTCGCGCACGAGTGCGTCGTAGTCGCGGAAACCGTCGACGGCTCCGCCCACGGCGTAGCGCTGCCCGGACGGCAACCCCGCCTCGTCCGCCGCCGCGGTCGCGGCGTGGGCGAACCGCGGATGCGCCAGGAGAACCTTCGCGCCGGAGTCGGAGAGGATCCACGCGATCTCCGGACCCACCAGATGGTGGTTGACCGGAACCATGTAGAAGCCGGCCTGGGTGGCGGCGAGGTACGCGGCGATGAATTCCGGCCCGTTGGGCAGCACGGTGGCGAACGCGTCGCCCTTCTCCAGGCCCGCCGCCCGCAGGCCGTGCGTGAGCTTGTCGCACTCCGCGCGCAGGCGGGCGGCGGACCACTGGTCACCGCCCGGTGCGATCAGGGCCGTACGCTCCGGGTCCCGCTGGGCCTGGGCCCAGAACCCGTTGGGTGCGTTCATCTTGGGGCTCCCTTCTGGGTGACGTCGCTGTGCTCCTGGGCTTCCGTCCCCCGAC
>NZ_JASKYT010000019.1:0-37561 GCF_041028275.1 Streptomyces sp. PU-14G | reverse complement strand
GCTCCGCTGCGGCCCGTTCCGCTCCGGGCTGCTCCGCCGGGGACGACGCGCCGGACGCCTCGCCCTCGTCGGCGCCCTGCTCGGGCCGCTCGGCCGGCGCCGGGGMSCCSGCGGGRGCSGTCGCCTTACGGGTGGCGCGGCGSCGRGTGCGCGCGGGGGCCGGGGCGTCGGCGGCGTCACCGGCCTGCGAGCCTTCGGGCCCCTCGGGGGCCGCGCCCGGCGAGGTGCCGGCCGCGCTGTCCCGCACGGTGTGGGCCTCGGTCTCGGAAGCGGACGCGTCGGCTCCCGTGGGCGGGCCCGCGGGGCGGCTGGCGGCGCGGCGACGGCGGGGCGGCAGCGTGTCGCTGGGCGTGCTCAGCGCACCGCCCGCGGTCTGCGGCCCTCCGGCGTTTCCGCCACCGGCGGTGGCCTCGCCGGATACGACGGACCCCGTGGAAGCGGCGGCTGCTGAGCCGGCCGCCGTCCCATCGGAAGCGGCGGCACCGGTCGCGGGGGGCTGGGTCTCGTTGGATTCAGTTGGTTCGAGCATGCGGGCGGTTCTCCCGTCACGCTCCCGGGCGCCGCGCTCGTTCGTACCGGGGCGGCCCGCCGAGGGGGCGGGCCGCTCTCCGGGGCGCGGGCGCCGCACGGGAGCTGTTGTCTCACTCGCCGGTTCCGGCCCTGGTCCGGCCCGGCTACGGCGAAAGTCTGCTGGTCTGTGCGCTCGCCTGCCGTACAGCGGCCCGGGTGGCTCCCTGGCGTGCGTCAGCGGCGGCGCGCGGCTTCGGCGGCGCTCCTACGCGGTGTCGCCCGGCACCGTCCCGGCGCTGGATACCCCGGCGCCTGTGGGCTCCGGGACCGCGTCACGGTCGGGTGCGAACGGGTCGGTCACCGTGCCGTTCTCCTCGTCGAGCGGCCCCTGCGCCAGCCTGGTCACCGCTGCGGGGACCGGCGGCGCCAGGTCGGCCGTAGCGCGGAGACCGGACAGGACGTCGTCGGGTCGTACGGCAGGTGTCACGTGTCGTACTACCAGCCGCAGTATCGCACAGCACCCCTCGCCCGGCCTATCGGCGGCATCATCGGCGGAGGTGACAGACAGTGCGAGGACGGCGGCGCGGGCGTCGAACGTGCGGATGCCCTTCTTGGTCCGGCGCTCGACCTCGACCGTCTCGGCCGCCAGGAACGCCTCGGCCGCGGCGCGCGCCGTCTCCGGCTCCACGCGAGCGAGCCGCAGCTCCCACTCGGAGGCCTCGAGCCGGTCGCTGAAGTCGGAGCCGTGCGCCTCGACCGCGTCGACGACGTCGAGGCCGTCCGGCATGTAGGCGTCCAGCAGCGCGCGCAACTGCTCGGGGTCGCGCCGCTGGACGAGGGCGATCTCCAGGTACTCCGCCTCGCTGCCGGTCCCGGTCGGAGCGGCGTTGGCGTAGCTGACCTTGGGGTGCGGGGTGAACCCCGCCGAGTACGCCATGGGCACTTCGGCGCGGCGCAGGGCCCGCTCGAAGGCACGCTGGAAGTCGCGGTGGCTGGTGAACCGAAGGCGGCCTCGCTTGGTGTAGCGCAGACGGACGCGCTGCACGGCCGGTGCGGGCGGCGGGCCTTCGGGCTGTCGCTTGCCCAGTGGTTCTCTCCTCGGTGCCGGGCGGCACGCTCAGGCGGGCCGCCCTGTCTGACAGGACGATACGAAGGCGGAGGTCCGCACCGGCCGCCCGGCGGCGCCGCGCGAGCGCGGGGCACCTCACCTGCGGCCGAACGCCACGCGTCCTCGCGGGCCCGTCCCCGGGCTTCCCCCGGGGTCGGTACCCGGACGCGTTGTGCGTTTGTGCGGATGATCCTTCTGCCCAGGGTACGCGGCCGTGCTACGGCAGCGGCTCCCGCTCCCGGGAGCGGGGCGCTCCGAAGAGGGCGCGCCGCGTCTCGGCGCCGGCCGCGCGGAGGGAGGCCCGGGCAGCGCCGAGGGCCGCGCCCACCGAGCGCCCGGCGTCGCGCAGGGTGCGGCCGACCGCGCGCCCGGCGTCGCGCAGGGAGCGGCCGACCGCGCGGGCGGCCCGGGCCGTGGGCCGCCACACCCCCGCGCGCAGCGCGCGGCCCACCGGCGCGAGCACGTACCGCCACAGTGCGACGAGCGGCACGATCAGCAGCACGTACAGCCCCCGGCCGGCGAACCGGAAGAGGGCGACGGTCACCCGGCCCGCCACCTGCCAGGCCACCACGGCCGCCCCGGCGATCTCCCGGACGACCAGGGCGAGCGCCCGTCCGAGCGGCGCCAGGACCCAGCGGTGCAGGGCGAGTGCGGGGACGACGAGCAGGTGGCGGCCCAGCCACGCCAGAGCCGCTCCGGCGCCGCGGACGGCGGCCACCAGGGCGTGGCCCAGCGGGGTGAGGACGTGGCGGTGGAGACCGGCCGCCGGTGCCACGACCAGCCACCGCCACAACCAGGCCGCGACCGCGCCCACGCCCCTGCCCGCGGGTGCCAGCACCCGACGCCACAGCAGCAGCACGGGCAGCACCAGCAGATACCGTCCCAGCAGGCCGAGACCGAGCCCGGCACCCCGGGTGAGCGGCGCGAGGACGTGGGCGTACAGCCATACGGCCGGAACGACGACGAGGAGCCGCACGAGGGAGGCGATCCCCTCCGCCAGTGCGCGCCCTGCCATGACCAGGCCGCGTCCGACGGCGGCCAGCCCGCCTCCGAGGGGCCTCAGGAGGTGGCGCCACAGGCCGACCCAGGGCCACACGAAGAGGGCCTTCGCGGTCCAGGTGAGCGCGAGTGCGAGGGCCCGGCACACGGGAGCGAGCAGATTCCGCCACAGCCGGCCCGCGGGCGTCACGACGCACGTACGGCCCAGCCATGCCAGCCCGCGCCACAGCGGCACCAGCACGCCCCTGCCTACCGCGCGCCCGGCCAGCCGCAGCCCGTCCCACACCAGGCGGACGGGCAGCACCAGGACGAACATCACGATCCGCACCGGCCACCGGACGACCGCGGTGAGGCAGCCTTCCGGCCCTTCGCCGCGCGGAGCCGCCCCGTGGCGTGGCTGGTATGCGTTCACGCGGAAGAGGACGGGGAGGAGGACGCCTCCGGTTCGGCCGCCGGTGTGGCGATCCAGTAACGGAGCTTGACCCCGCGCCGGTCCTCGAAGACACCCCCGCACGCCTCGATCACCCTGCGGGACGCCACGTTGTCGTGATCGCAG
The DNA here is from genome assembly GCF_041028275.1 of Streptomyces sp. PU-14G. Taxonomy (NCBI): domain Bacteria; kingdom Bacillati; phylum Actinomycetota; class Actinomycetes; order Kitasatosporales; family Streptomycetaceae; genus Streptomyces; species Streptomyces sp. PU-14G. The sequence continues at coordinate 34,388 of NZ_JASKYT010000019.1, read as the reverse complement.
GTCACCAGCGCCCGCTCCAGACCGAGCGCCGCGGCACGCGGCAGGGCGGCACGCAGCATCGCGGTCGCGTACCCGCGGCGCCGCGCGGTCGGCCGCACGTCGTACCCGATGTGGCCGCCGTACTCCAGCAGCATGGCGTTGAGCCGGTGGCGGACGGCGATGCGGCCGTAGTACGCGTCGCCGTCCACGTACCAGAAGGTGGTGGTGGGGACGAAGCCGAGGGCGGCGGCCGTCTCCTCGGTGGCCTGGCTGCGGGCGAAGGCCACGTACTCGGCGAAGACGTCCGCGTCCTGCCAGCGTTCCCCGAACCTGCGCATGTCGCGGGCGATCGCCGAGCCGTCGTGCGGCGCACCGCGCCCCTCGGCGGCGAACTCCTCCATCGCGGCGACGAAGGAGCGGTGGACGACGGGCGTGGGCTCACTCAGCTGGGGCATCGCGCCAGTGTGCCAGCGCGGGTGACCAGGCGGGTCCGGGAGGTCGGCGGGGGCCGTGCCCGGCCCCCGCCCGCGCCTACTTGACCACGGTGAGCGGCAGCAGCTTCTTGCCGGTGGGCCCGATCTGGATATCGGTGCCCATCTGCGGACACACCCCGCAGTCGAAGCAGGGGTCCCAGCGGCAGTCGGGGACCTCGGTCTCGTCGAGGGCGTCCTGCCAGTCCTCCCAGAGCCAGTCCTTGTCGAGGCCGGAGTCGAGGTGGTCCCAGGGCAGAACCTCCTCGTAGGAGCGCTCGCGGGTGGTGTACCAGTCGACGTCGACGCCCGTGCCCTCCAGCGCCTCGGCGGCCGAGTCCATCCACAGGTCGTAGGAGAAGTACTCGCGCCAGCCGTCGAAGCGCCCGCCGCGCTCGTACACCTCGCGGATGACCGCGCCGACACGGCGGTCGCCGCGCGAGAGCAGGCCCTCGACGATGCCCGGCTTGCCGTCGTGGTAGCGGAAGCCGATCGAGCGGCCGTACTTCTTGTCGCCGCGGATCTTGTCGCGCAGTTTGCCCAGGCGTGCGTCCGTCTCCTCGGCCGACAGCTGCGGCGCCCACTGGAAGGGGGTGTGCGGCTTGGGGACGAACCCGCCGATGGAGACCGTGCAGCGGATGTCGTTGGACTGCGCGACCTCGCGGCCCTTGGCGATGACGTTGACGGCCATGTCACCGATCTGGAGGACGTCCTCGTCGGTCTCGGTGGGCAGCCCGCACATGAAGTACAGCTTCACCTGGCGCCAGCCGTTGCCGTAGGCCGTGGCGACGGTGCGGATCAGGTCGTCCTCGGAGACCATCTTGTTGATGACCTTGCGGATGCGCTCGCTGCCGCCCTCGGGGGCGAAGGTGAGGCCGGAGCGGCGGCCGTTGCGGGTCAGCTCGTTGGCCAGGTCGATGTTGAAGGCGTCCACCCGGGTGGAGGGCAGCGAGAGGCCGACCTTGTCCTCCTCGTAGCGGTCGGCCAGCCCCTTGGCGACGTCGCCGATCTCGCTGTGGTCCGCGGAGGAGAGGGAGAGCAGGCCGACCTCCTCGAAGCCGGTGTTCTTCAGCCCCTTGTCGACCATGTCGCCGATGCCGGTGATGGACCTCTCCCGCACCGGGCGGGTGATCATGCCGGCCTGGCAGAACCGGCAGCCCCGCGTGCAGCCGCGGAAGATCTCCACGGACATCCGCTCGTGCACCGTCTCCGCCAGCGGGACCAGCGGCTGCTTGGGGTAGGGCCACTCGTCCAGGTCCATGACGGTGTGCTTGCTGACCCGCCACGGCACACCGGAGCGGTTCGGCACGACGCGGGAGATCCGGCCGTCGGGCAGATACTCCACGTCGTAGAAGCGCGGCACGTACACGCCGCCGGTCTTGGCCAGGCGCAGCAGCACCTCGTCCCGGCCGCCCGGGCGGCCCTCGGCCTTCCAGGCCCGGATGATCTCGGTGACCTCCAGCACAGCCTGCTCGCCGTCGCCGATCACCGCGACGTCGATGTAGTCGGCGATCGGCTCGGGGTTGAACGCCGCGTGCCCGCCCGCCATCACGATCGGGTGGTCCTCGGTGCGGTCCTTGGCCTCCAGCGGGATGCCGGACAGGTCGAGGGCCGTCAGCAGGTTGGTGTAGCCCAACTCGGTGGAGAAGGAGACGCCGAACACGTCGAAGGCGCCGACGGGGCGGTGCGCGTCCACGGTGAACTGCGGGACGTCGTGCTCCCGCATCAGCTTCTCCAGGTCCGGCCAGACGCTGTAGGTGCGCTCCGCCAGGACGCCGTCGCGTTCGTTGAGCACCTCGTAGAGGATCATGACGCCCTGGTTGGGCAGACCCACCTCGTACGCGTCCGGGTACATCAGCGCCCAGCGGACGTCCGTCTCGTCCCACGGTTTCACCGTGGAGTTCAGCTCACCGCCCACGTACTGGATCGGCTTCTGGACGTGCGGGAGGAGGGCCTCTAGCTGGGGGAAGACCGACTCGACGGACATCTGATGAGCGCACTTTCACTGGGGGTGACCCCGGACGGGCTCCGGGGAGGACAGGGCCGGTCGTCCAGAGTAACGGTTGTGGCCCGCACTCCCGATGGCTCCGCCCTGGCTCCCCTGTGCCCCCTACGCCGCTATCGGCTTCTGGGTGCGGATGGACTGCAGCAGGCCCACCGCGATCCAGACGGCGAACATGGACGTGCCGCCGTAGGAGACGAAGGGCAGCGGCAGTCCGGCGACGGGCATGATGCCCAGCGTCATGCCGATGTTCTCGAACGCCTGGAAGGCGAACCAGGCGATCACGCCGGAGGCGACGACGGTGCTGTAGAGCGACGTCGATTCCCGCGCGATCCGGCAGGCGCGCCAGATGAGGACGCCGAGGAGGACGATGATGAGCCCCCCGCCGACGAAGCCGAGTTCCTCGCCCGCGACGGTGAAGACGAAGTCGGTCTGCTGTTCGGGGACGAACTGCCCTGTGGTCTGGGTGCCCTCGAAGAGGCCCTTGCCGGTGAGGCCGCCCGAGCCGATGGCGATGCGGGCCTGGTTGGTGTTGTAGCCCACGCCCGCGGGGTCGAGCGCGGGGTTGGCGAAGGCCGCGAACCGGTTGATCTGGTACTCGTCGAGCAGTCCGAGCGCCCACACCAGCACCGCGCCGACGGCCCCGGCCAGGCACAGCCCGATGACCCAGCGGTTGGAGGCGCCGGAGGCCAGCAGGACGGCGAGGACGATCATGACCAGCACCATGACCGAGCCGAGGTCGGGCATCGCCAGGATGATCACGATGGGCAGAGCCGCCATGCCGAGCGCGTGCAGCACGGTGCGGTGGTCGGGGTGGTCCCGGTCGCCGGCGTCGACCTTGGCGGCGAGCAGCATCGCCATGCCGAGGATCACGGTGATCTTGATGAACTCGGCGGGCTGGACGGTGAAGCCGCCGCCCAGGTTCAGCCAGGCCCTGGAACCGTTGATGGTGGCCCCGAGCGGGGTGAGGACCGCGAGGGCGAGCAGCACGGTGACGCCGTAGAGCACCGGCACGGCGCTGCGCAGCCTGCGGTGGCCGACCCAGACGGTGGCCCCCATCAGGGCGACGCCGATGACGAGGCTGATGATGTGCCGCACCAGGAAGTACTGCGGGTCTCCCTGGTTGAGCTCGGTGCGGTTGCGGGTGGCGGAGTAGACGAGCAGCGAGCCGATGACGGCGAGGACGGCGCCGGACAGCAGCATGATCCAGTCCATGCGCCACACGACCGAGTCGCGTGCGGTCAGCCGGTTCCAGGCCGAGCGCTTGCGGGGGCCGTAGCCGTCCAGCGCGAACGTGCGGGTGGTCATCGCCCCTCACCTCCCGCGATCTGACGGGTTTGCTGCGCCTGGCGGGCGCCGTCGCGTTGTCGCTGCTGCCGCTCGCCCTCGTGCCGCGCGGCCTGGGCCTCGCCCCGGGTGTCGGGGGTTTCGGCGGGGGGTTCGGCCTCGCGGTGCTTGGCGGCGTCGTCGGCGGGGCGCTTGTCGCGCTCGGCGACGATGGTGCCGTCCTTGGAGATCTTGGGCAGCGAGGTCTGCGGCTTGGGCAGCAGTGCCTTCTTCTTGTCGATGCTGCCGTCGTCGCCGACGCCGTACATCGCGTCGTAGATGTTGCGCACGGCGGGCCCGGAGGCGCCGGATCCCGTACCGCCCTGGGAGATGGTCATCACGACGGTGAAGTCGTCGGTGTAGGTGGCCAGCCAGGAGGTGGTCTGCTTGCCCGCGACCTCGGCGGTACCGGTCTTGGCGCGCATCTTGATCTTGTCCTGGGGCCAGCCGGCCTCGCCGAACCGCCAGGCCGCCGAGCCACGGGTGGCGACGCCCTGGAGCGCCTTGTCCATCTGGCCCAGCGTCTTCTTGGACAGCGGGAGCTTGCCGTGCGACGTCGGCTCGATCTCGTTGACGGTCTTGCCGTCGGGGCTGATGACCGCCTTGCCGAGGGTGGGGTCGTAGAGGGTGCCGCCGTTGCCGAGGGCGCCGTAGATGGTGGCCATCTGGATGGGCGTGACGAGGGTGTCGCCCTGGCCGATGGAGTAGTTGATGCTGTCACCGGCGCGCATCTTCATGCCGGAGACGCAGTTCTCCTTGGCGATCTTCTCGGCGTAGCTGGGGTTGCCGCCGCCGTCCTCGGCCTGCTTGCACCAGGCGTCCTTGTTGGCTTCCCAGTAGTTCTTCTTCCACTCGCGGTCCGGGACGCGCCCTGAGACCTCGTTGGGCAGGTCGATGCCGGTCTTCTTGCCGAGCCCGAACTGGTGGGCCGTCTTGTAGAAGTAGTCGTGGGCGCCCTTCTTGGGCATGTTCCCGCCGTCCTTCTTCCACTCCTTGTGGGCAAGTCGGTAGAAGACGGTGTCGCAGGAGACCTCCAGGGCGCGGCCGAGGTCGATGTTGCCGTAGCCCTTGGACTCGTAGTTCTTGAAGACCTGGCCGCCCACCTCGTAGTCCGAGGAGCAGTTGTAGTCGCCGTTGAAGGGGTAGCCGGCCTTGACGGCGGCGGTGGTGGAGATGACCTTGAAGATCGAGCCCGGCGCCGACAGGCCCTGGATGGAGCGGTTGAGCAGCGGGTAGTTGGAGTCCTTGCCGGTGAGCTTGGCGTACTCCTTGCCGGAGATGCCGCCGACCCAGGCGTTGGGGTCGTACTCGGGGTTGGAGGCCATGGCCACGACGCGCCCCGTCTTGTTCTCCATGACGACGACGGCGCCCGCGTCGGCCTTGTAGTTGCGGCCGGTGTTCTTGTCGAACTCCTTGCGCGCGTTCTTCATCGCCTGGTCGAGCTGGGTCTCGGCGACGGCCTGGACGCGGGAGTCGATGGAGGTGACCAGGTTGGAGCCGGGGCGCGCCTTCTCGCTCTCGGCCTCGCCCATCACCCGGCCGAGGTTGTCGACCTCGTAGCGGGTGACGCCCGAGCTGCCCCGCAGCTTGCTGTCGTAGGTGCGCTCCAGACCCGAGCGGCCGATCTCGTCGGAGGGCAGGAAGGGGGAGTCGGTGTCCTTGGCCTTCTCGATCTCCTCGTCGGTGACGGGCGAGAGGTAGCCGAGCGCCTGTGCGGTGTTCGCCCCGTACGGTGCCGCGTAGCGGCGGACCGCCTCCGGCTCGGCGGTGATGCCGGGGAAGTCCTCGGAGCGCTCCCGGATCTGGAGGGCCTGCTTGGGCTTGGCGTCGTCGGTGACCGGGATCGGCTGGTAGGGCGAACCGTTCCAGCAGGGCTGCGGGGTCTCCGCGTCGCAGAGGCGGACCTTCTGTTTGACGGTCTTGGCCTCCATGCCGAGGACCTTGGCGAGCCGTTCGAGGACGGCCTCGCCCTCGTCGTCCTGCTTCATCAGCTCGGTGCGGGAGGCGGAGACGACCAGCCGGGTCTCGTTGTCGGCGATGGGCACCCCGCGGGAGTCCAGGATGGACCCGCGCACGGCCGGCTCGACGACCTGCTGGACGTGGTTGCCCTTGGCTTCCTTCTGGTACTCGTCGCCGTTGCGGATCTGGAGATACCACAGCCGCCCGCCGAGCGTCAGCAGCAGCGACATCACCAGGACCTGAATGGCGATCAGCCGAATGGTGACCCGGGAGGAGCGGCCGGTCTCAGGAATGTTGCTCACGGCGCGCAACGCCTCCTCACGGGGCGGTGGTCGGGCTCGGGAGACCTCGGGGCGCCGGCCGGGCGCGGGAGGGCGTTGCTCACAGCCGCTTGACCCCCTTGATCTTGCCCGCCTTGGCCCGGCCGCCGCTCAGGTCCATCGTCTTGTTGCGCGAGGTGCGCTTGCCCGCCTTGGCGCCCTTGCCCGGCTTTCCGCCCTTGCCGAGGAGGCCGCTGCCCGAGGGGCTGAGGCTGGCGCCGGAGGCGAGCCAGCCGTAGGCGCGCATGCCGCCGCCGGCGCTGCCGCCGCCCGGTTCGGCGCCGATCGGATCCTTCTCGCCGCGCCGGGCCAGCGACATCACCAGGGGGACGACGAACGGCGCGAGCAGCAGGTCGTAGAGGGTGGCGGTGGCCAGCAGCCCGGTGAGGCCGGCCTGCCGGGCCGCGGTGTCGCCGACCAGCGCGCCGACGCCCGCGTACAGCAGGGTGGAGCCGATCGCGGCGGAGGCGACGACGAGCATCGGGACGGTCGCCGAGCGGTGCTGCCCCGCCTCCGGCTTGGTCAGGCCCGCGGCGTAGCCGATGAGGCAGAGCACCAGCGCGTAGCGCCCCACGGCGTGGTCGGCGGGCGGGGCGATGTCGGCCAGCAGTCCGGCGACGAAACCGACCAGGGCGCCTGCGGTGTGGCCGTAGACCAGCGCGAGGCCGAGGACGGTGAGCAGCAGCAGGTCGGGGACGGCCCCGGGCAGTTGCAGCCGGGCCAACACGGTGACCTGCACGATGAGGGCGACGACCACGAGAGCGGCCGTGAGAAGCATCCGGTTGACGTACAGCACTGCGGATCAGCTCCTGGGCGAGGGTTCGCCGCCGGGCGTGGCGGTCACGGTCACCGTGGGTGCGGGCTTGGGCTTGGCGGGCTTCTTGGACTTGAGGACCTCGTCCCTGGGGTCCTCGCGCGGGGGCTCGACGACGATGCCGACCACGTCCAGCCGGGTGAAGCCGACGTAGGGCTTGACCTGGACCGTGCGGGTGAGAGTGCCCTTGTTCCGCTCGACCTTGGTGACCTCGCCGACGGGCACGCCGGGCACGAACGGCTTGTCGTCGCTCGACCCGAAGGTGACCAGCCGGTCGCCCTTGTCCACCTTGGCCTTGCCGTTGAGGAGCTGGACGCTGAGCGCGTTGCCGCCGCGCCCCGTGGCGAAGCCCAGTTCGTTGGTCTTCTCCATGCGGGTGCCGACGGTGAAGTCCGGGTCGTTGGCGAGCAGCACGGTCGAGGTGGAGGAGCCGACGGTGGTGACCCGGCCGACCAGTCCGTCGCCGTTGAGGACGGTCATGTCGCGGCGGATGCCGTCCTCACGGCCCGCGTCCAGGGTGACGGTCCACGAGAAGCCCTGCGCCGCGCCGATCGCGACGACCTGCGCGCCCTTGACCCCGTAGCCGCCCGCGCCCGCGGTCTTGAGGAGCTTGTCGAGTTCCTTGGCGCGGGCGCGGTTGCGGTCCTTGGAGCCGAGTTGCTGCTTGAGCGCCGCGTTCTCCTGCTCCAGGCGGGTGATTCTGTCGTGGCGGTCACCCGAGTCGCGGACGGCGGCGATGGCGTTGCCGACGGGGTCGACCGCGGAGGCCACGCCGCTCTCGACCGGGCCGAGCGCGGAGGCGGCCCCCTGCCGTACGCCGTCGAGCGGAGACTGCTCGCCCCCTCTGAGATCCACCGTGATCAGCGCGAACGCGATGGCGATCAGCAGGACGAGCAGCAGCCGGCTTTCTCGTGTGTCCCTCACGTGCGGCGGCCGTGCCTTTCTGGTGAGGCAGCCCCGCCGGGGCGGGGTGCGTGACGGCGGCCGCCACTGGGCTTAACGACCCGCCGCTGAACGGTCAGTTATTGCGGTTGTCGCGAACAGATGTGCTGTGTGTTCGCCGGTCAGCGGCGTGGTTGGGCGTCGAGCACCTGCTGGAGCGCCTCGAACTCCTCGACGCACTTGCCCGAACCCAGCGCGACCGAGTCCAGCGGGTCCTCGGCGATGTGGATGGGCATGCCCGTCTCCCGGCGGAGCCGCTCGTCCAGGCCGCGGAGCAGGGCGCCGCCGCCGGTGAGCACGATGCCGCGGTCCATCACGTCGCCCGACAGCTCGGGCGGGCACTTGTCGAGCGTCGTCTTGACCGCGTCGACGATGGCGTTGACCGGCTCCTCGATGGCCTTGCGGACCTCGCCCGCGGAGATCACCACCGTCTTCGGCAACCCGCTGACCAGGTCGCGGCCGCGGATCTCGGTGTGCTCGTCCTTCTCCAGGTCGTGCGCCGAACCAATGGTGATCTTGATGCTCTCGGCGGTGCGCTCGCCCAGCAGGAGGCTGTACTCCTTCTTGATGTGCTGGATGATCGCGTTGTCCAGCTCGTCGCCCGCCACCCGGATGGACTGCGCGGTGACGATGCCGCCGAGCGAGATGACCGCCACCTCGGTGGTGCCGCCGCCGATGTCCACCACCATGTTGCCGGTGGCCTCGTGCACCGGCAGGCCCGAGCCGATCGCCGCGGCCATCGGCTCCTCGATGATGTGCACCTGGCGGGCGCCGGCCTGGGTGGACGCCTCGATGACGGCACGGCGCTCGACGCCCGTGATCCCGGACGGCACGCACACCACCACCCGGGGCCGGGCGAGATAACGGCGTTTGTGGATTTTCAGAATGAAGTAGCGGAGCATCCGCTCGGTGATCTCGAAGTCGGCGATGACGCCGTCCTTCAGCGGCCGGACCGCGACGATGTTGCCAGGGGTGCGGCCGATCATCTTCTTGGCTTCGGCGCCGACCGCGAGGATTCCGCCCGTGTTCGTGTTGATCGCGACGACGGACGGCTCGTTGAGGACGATCCCGCGACCCCTGACGTACACCAGCGTGTTGGCGGTCCCGAGGTCGACAGCCATATCACGGCCGATGAACGACATGTTGGTTCCCATGGATGCGTCTGGCCTTCCAAGTGGGGCGATGTGGAGTGCGGCTACGGAAGGATGGGGTTACGCGCCGGGTGCGTGCTCAAAGCGCGAGGGTTCCATCGTAGACGCGCTTGCTCGAACACGTGGAGACGGTTCCTTCGCCATTGTCGGCGGAAGTGGGAACGCCCACCGTAATGGTGACGTCGTGTCGGAGCCGGTCTGAGCGCCTTCCGCGCCTCAATCGGCCCTCCGCACCGGTAAGCCGCTCACCTCAGGCAAAACTCGGGAAAAAAATCTTCATCTCCCGCTCCGCGGACTCCTCGGAGTCCGAGGCGTGAATGAGGTTCTCCCGCACGATGGTGCCGAAGTCGCCGCGTACGGAGCCGGGAGCGGCGGCGATCGGGTCGGTGGGCCCCGCCAGAGCCCGCACCCCCTCGATCACCCGTTCGCCCTCGACGACCATGACGACGGAGGGACCCGACGCCATGAACTCCATCAGCGGCTCGTAGAACGGGCGCCCCTCGTGCTCGGCGTAGTGCTGCTCCAGCGTGGCGCGGTCCAGGGTGCGCAGCTCGAGAGCCGCGAGGGACCAGTCCGCCTTGCGCTCGATACGGCCGATGATCTCGCCCGTCAAACCACGTCGGACGGCGTCGGGCTTGAGGATGACGAGGGTGCGCTGGGGCATGGTGCGGTGCTCCTTGGCTGGTCGTGCGACGGCTGGGCGCACCTCCCGGCCGGAGTCCCCCGGCCGCCGCCGGGAGGTACCCCCAAGGGGAGGGCAGGCTCCGCCAGGCCGGGCGCGGTGACGCGACGTGAAGCCCGGCGGTCAAAAGAGGCTACACGGGTGAGGGAAACCGGTCTCACGCAGCGTCGGGCTCGGGTGTGCCCTGGGCCGCCGCCTGCGCGGCGAACCGCGCCTTCGCTTCGTCGATCTTCCTGCCGAAGTGCACCGAAGCCCACCACAGCGCGGCGAAACAGGCACCCAGGAAAAACATCGTCGGAACGATGAAACCACTCGCGATCAACGCGATCTGGAGCGCCCAGCCGAGCTGCACGCCACCCGGACGGGTGAGGAATCCGCACAGCAGCACACACAGCACCATCGCGATACCGCTGACCGTCCAGACGGTGGAGACCGAAAGGTCACTCGTTCGCATCGCGACCAATCCGGCGAAACCGATGATGAAGAATTCACCGATCAGCGTGGACGCACCCAGCATGCGCATCTAGCGCCTCCCTCGCAGCAGCAGCCGGGCCTCGCCGACCGTGATGACGGAGCCGGTGACCAACACCCCGGCCCCCGCGTACTCGCCCTCCTCCTCGGCGAGGGTGACCGCCTCCTCCAGCGCCGCGTCCAGCCGGGGCTCGACCTGGACGCGCTCCTCGCCGAAGACCTCCACGGCGACCGCGGCCAACTCGTCCACGTCCATCGCGCGGTGGCTGGAGTTGCGCGTGACCACGACCTCCGCGAGCAGCGGCTCGAAGGCCTCCAGCAGCCCGCGGACGTCCTTGCCCGCGCTCGCGGCGACGACTCCGACCAGCCGGCTGAAGTCGAAGGCCTCGCTGACGGCCTCGGCGGTGGCCCGTGCCCCGCCCGGGTTGTGCGCGGCGTCCAGCACCACCGAGGGGCTGGTGCGCACCACCTCCAGCCGGCCGGGCGACGAGACGGAGGCGAAGGCCTGGCGCACCACGTCGATGTCGAGGGCGCGGGCCTGCTGCCGGCCGATACCGAAGAAGGCCTCCACGGCGGCCAGGGCCACACTCGCGTTGTGCGCCATGTGGGCGCCGTGCAGCGGCAGGAACACGTCGGGGTACTCGCCGCCGAGACCGCGCAGGGTCAGCTGCTGACCGCCGACCGCCACCTGCCGGTCCACGATGCCGAACTCCATGCCCTCGCGCGCGACGGTGGCGTCCACCTCGACGGCCTTCTTCAGCACGACGGAGGCCGCCTCCACCGGCTGCTGGGCCAGCACCACCGTGGCGTCGGGCTTGACGATGCCGGACTTCTCCACCGCGATCGCCTCGGGCGTGTCGCCGAGCCGGTCGGTGTGGTCCAGCGAGATCGGGGTGATCACCGCGACGTCCGCGTCGATGACGTTGGTGGCGTCCCACCTGCCGCCCATGCCCACCTCGACGACGGCGACGTCGACCGGCGCGTCGGCGAAGGCCGCGTACGCCATGCCGGTGAGCACCTCGAAGAAGGAGAGCCGGTAGTCGTGCTGGGCGTCGACCATCCCGACGTACGGCTCGATGTCGCGGTAGGTCTCGATGAAGCGCTCCGCGGAGACGGGGGCGCCGTCGATGCTGATGCGTTCGGTGACCGACTGCACGTGCGGGGAGCTGTAGCGGCCGGTGCGCAGTTCGAAGGCGGACAGCAGCGCCTCGACCATGCGGGCCGTGGTGGTCTTGCCGTTGGTGCCGGTGATGTGGATGGAGGGGTAGGAGCGCTGCGGCTCCCCCAGCACGTCCACCAGCGCGGCGATGCGCTGGACCGAGGGGTCCAGCTTCGTCTCGCCCCAGCGGGTGGCCAGCTCCTCCTCCACCTCGCGCAGCGCCCGGTCGACCTCGGGGTCCTCGGGCCTGGCGGGGACGACGTCCGGCTGCGGTGGCCCGGCCTGGGCCCGCAGGGTGCGGCTGCCCGCCTCGATCACCGCGAGGTCCGGGTCGCGGTCGGTCTCCTCGCCGACGATCTCCTCGAACGCGTCGGGCGACTCGTCGGGGTCGAGGGGCTCCGCGGGCTCGTGGAGGGACGGGTCGGGTTCGTGGGGCTGGGGCTCGTCGCTCACGCGGACCAGTCTACGTAAGGGTGGCGTGGCGGGCGCAGCCCGCCGGGTGGCGCCGGGCCCGCCGCCCGTCAGCCGCGCCGGGCCGCGCGGTCGGCCTCGTCCGCGGCCTTCTGCAGGGCGTCGAGAACGGCTCGCGGGGACGGCCCCTTCGGGTCGACCGCCTTGCCGACGGAGCCCTGCACGCGGGTGCGCACGGTCGGCCAGGACGTTCGTCCCACGGGTTGGAACTCGGCGTCCGGCATCTGGTCGATGAACCGGCGCAGCGGCTTGCCCGAGGGGTCCTTGCGCAGGGCGCGTGAGCCGGAGACGGTGACCGGCAGAGTGCCCTGGCCGTTGCCGTACTGGCGCACGGAGGTGACCTGGTAGAGGAAGTTCAGGAACGCCGAGCACTGCTCGCGGCGACCGCCCGCCTTGAAGGCCATCAGCCAGTCGGAGAGGCCGACGGGCGGTGCGGCGCCGCCGTCCTCCTTGGGGAAGGCGGCGTGCGCGTAGGGGAACTTGGCCTTGTGTGCGGTGCCCAGCAGCACGGGGTGCGCGTTGAGCATGCCGATCTGCCCTTTGAGGAAGCCCTCGTAGGCCTTCGTGCGGGTCAGCTTGTCCGGGTGGGCGCCGGCCAGCCCTTCGGCGACCATGCGGGTGCGCAGCCAGGTCAGCGCGTGGATGTTCTCGCTCTTGACGAAGTCGTACCCGGCGGTGCTGGCGTATCCGCCGTCGGCGGCCAGCATCCAGGCGAGCGCCTCGTCCTCGGCTGCCTCCGGGCCCAGCGCGAGTCCGTACGGGGTGGGCACGCCCGCCCGCTTGAGCGCCTGGGCCGCGGTGCGCAGCTCCTCCCAGCTGCGGGGCGGGCCGCTGATGCCCGCCTTCTCGAAGAGGGCGGTGTTGTAGAACAGGCGCGGGGTGCTGGCCAGGAACGGGATCCCGTACTGCGCGAAGTTCACCTCGCCCGCCTGGGCGAAGGAGGTGATGAAGTCGGCCTGGACCGGGATCTTGAAGACGTCGCTCGCGGGGAAGAGCTTGCCGTCCTCCGCGTAGCCGGCGAAGACGTTGCCCTGGGAGATGTCGGGCGGGTTGCCGTCCTTGACCCGCTCGGCGAGCTCCTTGTCGATCCGGGTGAAGGGGACGAGCTGGAGGTCGACCTTGATGTCCGGGCGCTTCTTCTCGAACGCCTTGATGACATCGCCCCACTGATCGGTGAGGCCCGAGCCGACGCTCTTCTCGTAGCTCGAGGCGAGCACGGTGAGCGTGGTCTCGTCACCTTCGCTCGAACACCCGGTGAGCCCGAGGCCCGTCGCGGTCGCGAGGGAGGAGGCGCCGAGGAGGAACTGGCGTCGATGCACTGGTCTTGCCACCCATGGTCGTACGGTCGCTCGTCTCCCCCGCTCGCGGCCGGGGCCCGCCTCGGGCCGCCCCGGGCTCGGCCACGGGCCGCACCGGGGCCTGCCTCGGCCGCGGTGGCAGATTGTGCCATGCAGGCATAGTCTGCTGGCATGCCGGTCGCCAGTAACCCGTCGAGCCCGCTCGCCGAGAGCCCGCCGAGCTCGCTCACCGAGCGCCGCAAGGCGGAGACCCGCACGGACCTCGCACGCACCGCCGCCGCGCTCTTCGTCGAACGCGGCGTACGGGACACCCGGGCCGAGGACATCGCACGGGAAGCGGGCGTCGCACCGCGCACCTTCTACCGCTACTTCCCCACCAAGGAAGAGGCCGTCGCCCCGCTCTTCGCGGCCGGGGCCAGGCAGTGGGTGGACGCCACCCGGGCAGCCCCCGCGCACCTGACCCTCGCCCAGGCCCTGGTGCACGGCACCCGCGAAGCGCTCACCACCGACGACGCGGCCAACGCCGAATCCCTGGAGTGGGTGCGCTCACTGCTGCGGCTGGCCGCGGCGAACCCCGCGCTGCGCTCGGTGTGGAACGACGCCTACCACGCGTCCGAGACCGACCTGGCAGCCGCGCTCGCCGACCGCGCGGGCGACCCCGAAAGCGCCGCCGCACTCCCGGTGCGGCTGGTGGCCGGCACAGCGGCGACGGCGGTCCGGGTGGCCGTCGAGACCTGGGCGGCCGGTGACGCACCGGCCGACGGGCCCGAGGGCCCCGCGGCCCTCGCCGCGCGCTGCATCACATCCCTGAGCGAATCCCCCTGGAGCACGACATGACCGATCTCAACGGCAAGACCCTCCTGATCACCGGCGCCGCACGCGGCATCGGCGCCGAGACGGCCCGGCAGGCCGTCGCCGCAGGCGCCAGGGTCGTGCTCACCGACGTCCTGGAGGACGAGGGCAAGGCCACCGCCGCCGCGCTGGGCGACCGCGCCCGCTTCGCCGCGCACGACGTCACCTCCGAAGAGGACTGGCAGCGCGTCACCGACCACGCCGTCTCCGAGTTCGGCGCCCTCGACGGCCTCGTCAACAACGCGGGCATCTCCACCGGCGCCCCGCTGGAGTCCGTCTCCACCGAGTTCTTCCGCAAGGTGCTCGACATCAACCTGACGGGCGTCTTCATCGGCATCAAGACCGCCGTCCCCGCGATGCGGGCGGCCGGCGGCGGCTCCATCGTCAACATCTCCTCGGCCGCCGGTCTGATGGGCCTGGCCCTGACCGCCGGCTACGGCGCCTCCAAGTGGGGCGTCCGCGGCCTGACCAAGATCGGCGCCGTCGAGCTGGGCACCGACCGCATCCGGCTCAACTCCGTACACCCCGGCATGACCTACACGCCGATGACCGCCGAGGTCGGCATCCAGCAGGGCGAGGGCAACTACCCCAACACGCCGATGGGCCGCGTGGGCGAGCCGGGTGAGATCGCCTCGGCGGTGTGCTTCCTGCTGTCCGACGCGGCGTCGTACATCACCGGCGCGGAGCTCGCCGTGGACGGCGGCTGGACGACCGGGCCGACGGTGAAGTACGTGATGGGCCAGTAAGCCCGCCGGCCGCACGGAAACACGCGCCCCCTCCTCCGCGTACGGAGAAGGGGGCGCTGCCGTCACGGGGCCGCGTCAGGCGAACCGGTCCGGCCGGGCGTCAGGCGAGCCGGTCCAACTGCTGCGTCAGGCGGGCGATGTCCGCTTCGGCGGCGGCCTTGCGGCCCCGGATCTTGTCCACGACGTGCTCGGGGGCCTTCGCCAGGAACGCCTCGTTGGTGAGCTTGGCACCCGTCTGTGCCAGCTCCTTCTCCGCGGCGGCCAAGTCCTTGGTCAACCGCTTGCGTTCGGCGTCCACGTCGATGGCGCCGGACAGGTCGAGGCTGACGGTGGCGCCCGCGACCGGCAGCGAGGCCGTGGCCTGGAAGCCCTCGCCCGCCGGCTGGAGCCGCAGCAGCTGCCGGACGGCCTCCTCGTGCGCGACCAGCGGGGTACCGGCCAGGTCGAGGTCGGCGGGGACCTTCTGACCGGGCTGGAGGCCCTGGTCGGCGCGGAAGCGGCGGACCTCGGTCACCGCCTGCTGCACGGTGGCGATCTCCGCCTCGGCCGCCGCGTCGCGGAAGCCGGAGTCCTGCGGCCAGGCGGCCACGACGAGGGACTCGCCCGCCACGCCGCCGGTCAGCGTCGTCCACAGCTCCTCGGTGACGAACGGGACGACCGGGTGCAGCAGCCGCAGCGTGACGTCCAGGACCTCGCCCAGGACGCGGCGGGAGACCTCGGCGGCCCGCCCGCCCCTGGCAAAGGTGGTCTTGGACAGCTCGACGTACCAGTCGAAGACCTCGTCCCAGGCGAAGTGGCGCAGCGCGTCGGCCAGCTTGGCGAACTGGTAGTCGTCGTAGTAGCCGTCGACCTCGCGGAGCACCGTGTTGAGCCGGGAGAGGATCCAGCGGTCGGTGGCCGCCATCTCGCTCGCGTCCGGCAGCGGCCCCGCGACCGTGGCGCCGTTCATCAGCGCGAAGCGGGTGGCGTTCCAGATCTTGTTGGCGAAGTTGCGGGACGCCTTGACCCAGTCCTCGCCGATGGGCACGTCGGTACCGGGGTTGGCGCCGGAGGCGAGGGTGAAGCGCAGGGCGTCGGAGCCGTAGGCGTCCATCCAGTCCAGCGGGTCGACGACGTTGCCGAAGGACTTGGACATCTTCTTGCCGTGCTCGTCGCGGACGAGGCCGGTCAGCGCGATCGTGTGGAACGGCGGCTCGTCCATGACGTACGTGCCGAACATCATCATCCGCGCGACCCAGAAGAAGATGATGTCGTAGCCGGTGACCAGCACGTCGGTGCCGTAGAACTTCGCCAGGTCCGGCGTCTCGTCCGGCCAGCCCAGGGTGGAGAACGGCCACAGACCCGAGGAGAACCAGGTGTCCAGGACGTCCGGGTCCTGGTGCCAGCCCTCGCCGGCCGGGGGCTCCTCGTCCGGGCCGACGCAGACGACCTCGCCCTCAGGCCCGTACCAGACCGGGATGCGGTGGCCCCACCACAGCTGGCGGGAGATCGTCCAGTCGTGCATGTTGTCGACCCAGTCGAAGTAGCGGGACGACATGTCGGCCGGGTGGATCGTCGTGCGGCCGTCGCGGACGGCGTCGCCGGCGGCCTTCGCCAGCGGGGCGACCTTGACCCACCACTGCATCGACAGCCGCGGCTCGATCGTCGTCTTGCACCGCGAGCAGTGGCCGACGCTGTGCACGTAGGGACGCTTCTCCTGAAGGACGCGGCCCTGCTCGCGCAGCGCGGCGACGATCGCCGAGCGGGCCTCGAAGCGGTCCAGGCCCTGGAAGGGGCCGTGCGCGGTGATCAAAAGACGGTCTGGACGGCGCGCGAGAGGCCCTCGTCCATGGTGAAGCGCTCGCGGGACCAGTCGACGCCGTCACCGAGTGCGGCGGGTGAGGGCGTCCATGAGGGTGTGCTGGAAAGCGTGCCCGAGGTGGAGAGATCCTGTGACGTTCGGGGGCGGGATGACGATGGTGTACGGCGGCTTCTCGCTCTTGGCGTCCGCCTCGAACCAGCCCGCCTCCACCCAGCGCTCGTACAGCTTCCCCTCTACCTCGGCCGGCGCGTACTGGGTCGGCAGCTCTGCGGGGATGGCGCTGTGCGGCCCGTTCGCGTCCGGGCTCTGCTGAGTGTTGTCGGTCACGACCGCCAGTGTACGGGCGCCGATGTCCCGGTCTCGAATCGGTTTGAGGACCGGTGCAGCGCTCGGGGACGGCATCCGTCACTATGTGCGTCAGCGCATTCGACTACATGTTCACGGAGGGGAAGCGCCGCCATGAGTGACAACCAGCCCGGCCCGTACGGCGGCCAGCCAGGCCAGCCCGGACCGTACGGCCAACAGCCGGGTCCCTACGGGCAGCCGCCCCAGCAGCCCGGCGGCCCGAACCCGTACGGCGGCGCCCCCGGGCAGCCCGGCTACGGCTATCCGCAACAGCCCGGCGCGCCGCAGCAGCCTCCCGGGCCCCCGCCCCAGCAGGGCGGGCCCCCCTACGGCTATCCGCAGCAGCAGCCCGGCATGCAGCAGCCCGGCATGCCGGGGCAGCCAGGCGGCCCGTACGGCCAGCCGGGCCAGCCAGGCCAGCCAGGCCAGCCGGGGATGCCCGGGATGCCGACGCCGCCGCCGAGCGGCGGGGGCAAGGGCAAGACCATCGGCATCGTCGTCGCGGCCCTGGTCGTCGTCGGCGCGGTGATAGGCGGCGTCGTCCTCTTCACCGGGAAGGACGACGACAAGGGCGGCGGCAGCGGGGGCGGAGGCGGCTCCTCGGTCGCCGACGACGGCAAGAAGTACAAGCTCATCACGCCCGAGACGGTGGCGACCGAGTACGACAAGAAGCCGGGCTCGGAGAACAACGCCTCCAGCGGGTTCAGCGAGTCCGACCGGCAGAAGTTCGAGCAGTTCGGCGTCAAGGACCCCAAGAGCGTCTCGGCGACCTACGAGAGCGGCGAGGGGATCAACGCCAAGTCGCTCAACTTCGGCGGCATCTACGGCGAGATCGAGAACCCGGACGCGGTTGTCGACGCCGCGCTGCTGATGGTGGCCAAGGAGGCCGACAAGGACCCGAGCACCGGCGGAGGCGGCAAGGCCGAGCTGGACGGCGAGCCGCAGGAGGTCAACCCGGCGGGGCTGGGGGACGACGCGGTGATGAAGTGCCAGAAGGTGAAGTTCACCGCGCCTCCCGGCGACACCTCGGGCATCAAGGGCTTCACCATGCCGTTCTGCATGTGGGGCGACCACAGCACCATCGGCTTCGTGGTGACCGCCTCCTCGGCCGACATGATCAGCGGCAAGGACACCCCCGTGTCCGAGGCCGGTGAGACGACGGCGAAGGTCCGCAAGGACGTGCGCGTGCCGCTCAAGTGAACCCGCGCCCCGCGGGGCGACGAGGGGCCAGGACGGCGCCCGGCGGTCTGTGCCGGGCGCCGTCGTCGTGTCACACACCGCCCGCCGCGGGGCATTGCGCGCAGACCGGGGCAATTCACAGCGCGAGTTTCACGATTGCGTCCCCACCGGGCACCGATTCGGCGCCCAGTGCGGCGTTCTCGTCGTGCATCCGTCAAGATGAGCTGGCGCGATAAGCACATCAACGGAGGGGAAGCGCCGCCATGAGCCACAACCAGCCAGGCCCCTACGGCCAGCCCGGGCCGTACGGTCAGCAGCCGCCGCCCGGAGGGCCGGGCCCCTACGGCGGCGCCCCGGGCCAGCCGCAGCCCGGCTACGGCTACCCCCAGCAGGGCCAGCCGCAGCAGCCCGGTTACGGCTTCCCGCAGCAGGGCCAGCCGCAGGGCGGCGCACCGTACGGCCAGCCGGGCCCTGGCCAGCCCGGGATGCCGGGGCAGCCTCCGGGCATGCCGGGGCAGCCGGGCCCCTACGGACAGCCGGGCCAGCCCGGGATGCCGATGCCGCCGCAGGGCGGCGGGGGCAAGGGCAAGACCATCGGCATCGTCGTCGGCGCGCTGGTGGTCGTGGGCGCCATCATCGGCGGACTGTTCGCCTTCGGAGTCCTGGGCGGCGGCGGCAACAGCGACGTCGCCGACGACGGGCCGCACAAGCTGACCGTCCCCGACCAGGTCGGCGAGTACAAGACCAGCCCGTCAGCGGGTGGCAGCGGCGGTGGCCCCGCCGGCGCGACGGACTCGGCCAAGGCCGCCGAACTCGGCGTCGAGAACGCCAAGAAGGTGTCCGGCGGATACACCACCGGCACCGGCACCAGCAGCAAGTCGATGAGCTTCAACGGCGTGTACGGCACCATCGACGACCCGGAGAAGTCGATCGACGACGCCTTCTCCAAGGCCAACGAGAACTCGCAGAACTCGGGCGACAACGTCGGCGAGTCCGAGAAGATCTCCTGGGAGGGCGAAGCCGAGTCGGTGGAGCCCGCGGGCCTGGACGGCGCGCTGATGAAGTGCCGGACGGCGAAGGTCACCGAGGGCAGCAACAGCCTGTCCATGCCGATCTGCGTGTGGGCGGACCGCAGCACGATGGGCACCGTCGTCGGTGTCGACGTGGCCGCGACCATGAAGGGCACCGGCGGCGTGTCCAAGGACGAGGTCGCCAAGTTCGCGGCCGACCTGCGCTCGAAGGCCCGCGTGAAGGCCTGAAGCCCGCAGTCGGCCGGATGATGACGCACACGTCGATACCGCACACGTCCTGGAAGGGAGCCACCGCATGACCCAGCCCCCCGGCCCGAACGCACCGGGCGAACCCGGGCCGCAGCCCCCAGGACCCTACGGTGCCCCCGGCCCCCACGAGCAGCCCGCACAGGGCCCCGTCGGCCCGTACGGCGCTCCGGCCCCCGGCGGCCCCTACGGACCGCCGGGGCCGCACGGCGGACCGCCCGGCGCTCCGGGCCCTTACGGTGCCTGGCCGCCCCCTCCCCTGCCGCCGCCCCGGCGCGGCCTGAGCGGCGGCGCCATCACGGCCATCGTGCTGGGCAGCCTGGTGGTGGTCGGCGGCGTGCTGTTCGCCATCGGCGCGCTCGTGTCCGCGAGCCGGCCGCACGGCACCGAGAAGATCGCGTTCCCGGCGACGCTGGAGGGCGGCTCCTACAGCCGGGTGGACGACAACGCCCAGGTGACCCAGCAGGAGCGGCAGCTTCAGGACGAGCTGCCGGCCGACGGTGTCGCCAAGGTCGCCACGTACTCCGCCGGTTCCTCGGGCAGTCCGACAGCGGGCGGGCTGGCCATCTCCGGGGCCTACGGCGACATCGACGCCTCCTCCTCGAAGATGCGCGACGACATGCTGGACGGGATGGGGCAGAGCCAGAACGGGCAGGTCGTCGGGGAGCGCAAGGAGTTCACTCCCGGCGCAGGCGACGTGGAGATCTCCTGCCAGCTCACCCGGCTCACCCAGGGCGGCGCCAACGTGTACGCGCCCGCCTGCGCCTGGGCGGACGAGTCCACGATGGCCGTCGTGCTGGAGGTCGACCTCGCCAACACGAGTCCGGGAAACATCGACCTGGAGGAGTTCGCCGGCCTCACGGCCCGCGTCAAGGACAAGGTGACGGTGCCCAAGTAGGGCGCCGGCAGACGGGCAACGGTGAGGGCCCGCACCCCCGGGGGGTGCGGGCCCTCACCGTTGCCCTCGGAGCGCGGGACGGCGCCGTGGGTGCTCGGGCGCCCAGCAGTCGCTCAGGCGCTCTTCTCGTGGCGCTGCTGTTCGCCGTTTCCGCGGGCGCGCGGGACCAGCGTCGGGTTGACGTTGGAGTGCACGACCTCCTCGGTGATCACGACGCGCTCCACGTCCTTGCGGGAGGGCACCTCGTACATCACCGACTGGAGGACCTCCTCCATGATGGCGCGCAGGCCGCGTGCCCCGGTGCCCCGCAGGATGGCCTGGTCGGCGATGGCCTCCAGCGCGGGGCGGTCGAAGTCCAGCTCCACGCCGTCGAGTTCGAACAGCCGCTGGTACTGCTTGACCAGGGCGTTGCGGGGCTCCATCAGGATCTGCAGGAGCGCCTCGCGGTCGAGGTTGTGCACCGAGGTGATGACCGGCAGCCGGCCGATGAACTCGGGGATCATCCCGAACTTCACCAGGTCCTCCGGCATGACCTCCTCGAACTGGTTGCTGGCCTCGATCTCCCGCTTGGAGCGGATGTCGGCACCGAAGCCGATGCCCTTCGCACCGGCCCGGGACTCGATGATCTTCTCCAGGCCTGCGAAGGCACCGCCCACGATGAACAGCACGTTCGTCGTGTCGATCTGGATGAACTCCTGGTGCGGGTGCTTGCGGCCACCCTGCGGCGGCACGGAGGCGGTGGTGCCCTCCAGGATCTTCAGCAGCGCCTGCTGCACGCCCTCGCCGCTGACGTCGCGGGTGATCGACGGGTTCTCACTCTTGCGGGCGACCTTGTCGATCTCGTCGATGTAGATGATGCCGGTCTCGGCCTTCTTGACGTCGTAGTCCGCCGCCTGAATGAGCTTCAGCAGGATGTTCTCGACGTCCTCACCGACGTAGCCCGCCTCGGTGAGCGCCGTGGCGTCGGCGATGGCGAAGGGCACGTTCAGCATCCTGGCGAGCGTCTGCGCCAGCAGGGTCTTGCCGGAGCCCGTGGGCCCGAGCAGCAGGATGTTGGACTTGGACAGCTCGATGCCGTCGTCCCGTCCACTCCCGTTCTCGCCCGCCTGGACGCGCTTGTAGTGGTTGTAGACCGCCACCGAGAGCGCCTTCTTCGCGGCTTCCTGGCCGACGACGTAGCCCTCGAGGAACTCGTAGATCTCCCGGGGCTTGGGCAACTCGTCCCAGCGCACTTCGGAGGACTCGGCGAGCTCCTCCTCGATGATCTCGTTGCAGAGATCGATGCACTCGTCGCAGATGTACACACCTGGACCCGCGATGAGCTTCTTCACCTGCTTCTGGCTCTTGCCGCAGAACGAGCACTTGAGCAGATCGCCGCCATCACCGATGCGTGCCACGAGGAGCTTCCCCTTCGCCTGGGATCCGTCAGGGATATACGGACCGAGGTACGTGCTGAAACGACGGTACCTTGCCCGGCCGCCGGAATGGGCCCCCCTTGGAACGACCTGGCCGACACTTCCCGTGCCGTGCCGTGTCGTTCCAAGGGGCTGTGGGCCGCCTGAACGGGCTGTCCGTCAGACTCCCACGGAGGACTTGCGGGTGGTGACGATCTGGTCGATCAGCCCGTAGTCCAGGGTCTCCTCAGCGGTGAGGATCTTGTCCCGCTCGATGTCCGAGGAGATGACCTCGCGCTCCTTGGTGGAGTGCTTGGTGAGCATGTCCTCCAGCTGATCGCGCATCCGCTGGATCTCGTTGGCCGCGATCTCCAGGTCGGAGACCTGGCCGCGGCCCGTCTCGCTGTAGGGCTGGTGGATGAGGATGCGGGCGTTCGGCAGCGCCATCCGCTTGCCGGGCGTACCGGCGGCGAGCAGCACCGCGGCGGCGGAGGCCGCCTGGCCCATGCACACGGTCTGGATGTCGGGCTTGACGAACTGCATGGTGTCGTAGATCGCCGTCAGCGCCGTGAAGCTGCCGCCCGGGGAGTTGATGTAGATCGAGATGTCGCGGTCGGGGTCCATCGACTCCAGGCACAGCAGCTGCGCCATGACGTCGTTGGCCGAGGCGTCGTCGATCTGCACCCCGAGGAAGATCACGCGCTCCTCGAAGAGCTTCGCGTAGGGGTCGTACTCCCGCACGCCCTGCGAGGTGCGCTCGACGAAGCGCGGGACGATGTAGCGGGACTCGGGCGCGATGCCGGTGAACTCGGCCCGCGGGCCCGGCTGAAGTGAGGTCATCGGGAGGTTCTCCTGGAGATGAACGGGTGGCTGCGGTCGGGGCGGGAGCCGTGCGGCGCGGGGCCGCACGAAGGCGTGCCGTGCGGCGCTGTGGCGGGCCTCACGCGCCCGTTCCGCCGCCGCCCGGGAGCTGAGCGGCGCTGCCGTAGACCTCGTCGATGAGACCGTACTGCTTGGCCTCCTCGGCGGTGAACCAGCGGTCGCGGTCCGCGTCGCGGGTCCACTGCTCGACGGTCTGGCCGCTGTGCGCCGCCGACAGCTCCGCCAGCCGCTTCTTGGTGCGCAGCAGCTGCTCGGCGTGGATCTTGATGTCGGTGGCCGAGCCCGCCAGGCCCGCGGAGGGCTGGTGGATGAGGATGTCGGCGTTGGGCAGCGCGAACCGCTTGCCGGGCGTACCGGCGGTCAGCAGGAACTGGCCCATCGACGCCGCGAGTCCCATGGCGATGGTGACGACATCGTTCTTGATGTACTGCATGGTGTCGTAGATCGCCATGCCCGCCTGGACGGAACCGCCCGGGCTGTTGATGTACAGGAAGATGTCCTTGTCCGGGTCGGCGGCGAGGAGAAGGAGCTGGGCGGTGATCTTGTTGGCGATGTCGTCGTCCACCGGCTGGCCGAGGAAAATGATGCGCTCGTCGAGCAGCCGGTTGTAGACCTGGTCGCCGAGGCCGCCACCGTAGTTGGGCTCACCGGCGGCGGAAGGCTTCGGAAGCGTCACGTGTCCACCTGCTCGTGTCCGGACGGCCACGCGAAGCTGGCCGTCACTGGGGTCTTCGTCTACTGGGGACCCTAACGCGCCACCCGGCGGCAGCCATCCCGGTCAAAGCGCATTTCGCTGTGAGCGCAGGTTCCCCGACCGGCCGGGCCGACAGCCGAACGGGGGGCACCGGAGGCGTGCTCTCGCGCGCCCCGGCGCCCCCCGTTCGCGGGTCTGCTTCGGGGGCCGGATCAGCCCTCGGTCTTCTCCGCCTGCTGAGCGCCGGACTCCTCGTCACCCTCGGCGGCGGCCTCGGCCGTCTCCGCGGCGGCCTCGGTCTCGGCGGCCTCGTCCTCGTCGCTCAGGTCGACGGCCTCGCCGTTGGTGTCCTTGACGGTGACGGCCTCGACCACGGCCGCCAGGGCCTTGCCGCGGGCGACCTCGCCGACGAGGACCGGCACCTGACCGCCCTCGACGACGGCCTGCGCGAACTGGTCCGGGCTCATGCCGGAGGACTGGGCACGGCGCATCAGGTGCTCGGTCAGCTCTTCCTGGCTGACGTTGAGCTTCTCCTGGCTGACCAGCTCGTCCAGGACGAACTGGGTGCGGATGCCCTTCTCCGCCTGCTCCTTGAGCTCGGCGTCGAACTCCTCTTCGGACTTGTCCTGCATCTTCAGGTACGAGCCCAGGTCGAGGCCGAGCTGGCCGAGCTGGTGGTTGACCAGGTTGTGCTTGCGGCTCTCGATCTCGTCGGCGAGCAGCTTCTCCGGGACCGGCACCTCGGTCAGCTCCAGAAGGGCGTCGAGCACCTTCTCCTGGGCCTGGGTCGCCTGCTCGTACTTCTTCTGGTCGGCCAGCCGCTTGCGGCTGTCCTCGCGCATCTCCGCCAGCGTGTCGAACTCGCTGGCCATCTGCGCGAACTCGTCGTCCAGCTCGGGGAGTTCCCGCGCGGAGACGGACTCGACCGTGACGGAGACCTCGGCCTCCCGGCCGGCGCCCGAGCCGCCCTTGAGCTCGGAGGTGAAGGTGGCCGAACCGCCGGCCTCCAGACCCGTGACGGCCTCGTCGATGCCGTCCAGCAGCTCGCCGGAGCCGATCGTGTAGTCCACGCCCTGGGCGACGCCGTCCTCCAGGACCTCGCCGTCGATCTTCGCCTCGAGGTCGACCTTGACGACGTCACCCTCGGTGGCGGCACGCTCGACGACCGAGGTGGAGGCGAAGCGCTCGCGCAGCTGCTCGACGGCCTTGTCCACGTCCTCCTCGGAGACGTCGACGGCGTCCACCTCGACCTCGATGCCCTTGTAGTCCGGGATCTCGATCTGGGGCCGCACGTCCACCTCGGCGGTGAAGGACAGCAGCTCGTTGTCCTTCAGCTCGGTGATGTCCACCTCGGGCTGGCCGAGCACGTTGAGCTCGCCCTCCTCGACGGCGGACTGGTAGAGCTTCGGGAGCGCGTCGTTGACGGCCTCTTCGAGGACGGCACCGCGGCCGAAACGCTGGTCGATCAGGCGCGCGGGGATCTTGCCCTTGCGGAAGCCGGGAACGCTGACCTGCTGGTTGATCTTCTTGTACGCCGCGTCGAGGCTGTCCTTGAGCTCCTCGAAGGGCACCTCGACAGTGAGCCGAACCCGGGTCGGGTTCAGGGTCTCCACGGCGCTCTTCACGGTCGGTCTCCTTGGGGCTGGCATTGGGGGTCTTGCTGATTCTTGAGCTGCGCCCCGTATGCATGCAGACACGACACAGGCACGCGCGTCTTTCATAGTACGTGGTCGGGGTGGCCGGATTCGAACCGACGACCTTCCGCTCCCAAAGCGGACGCGCTACCAAGCTGCGCCACACCCCGTCGATGCGACACGTAGAGTACATGCCGTAGGATGCGGCTGTGCCGATCCGGCCTCTGCGGGCGTAGCTCAATGGTAGAGCCCTGGTCTTCCAAACCAGCTACGCGGGTTCGATTCCCGTCGCCCGCTCGCAACGAAGGCCCGGCCCCCATGCGGGGGCCGGGCCTTCGCCACGGAAAGAGCCTGCTCACAGCCGCCTGCTCCGGCAGGCGCCGCGCCCCGTCCCGGCGGGTGCGGCGCGGCGGGCACGCCCTGTCGCCGCGCGCGGACGGACGGCGGCGGCCCGTGCCGGTCCGGGGGCGGCCGAGGGCCCTCGGCGGTACGGCGGTACCGCGGTACGGCTAGAAGCTGATCTGGTTGATCGTGTCGGCGATCGAGTTCAGGAACCTGTTGATCGACGGCGCCATGCCCGTGGAGGCAAGGAAGAAGCCGAAGAGTATGGCGACGATGGCCGGCCCCGGCTTGATGGACTTACTCCTGATCATCACGACCAGGATGACCGCCAACAAGACGACTACGGACAGCGAGATGGCCACAACTGCTCACACCCTCATGGTCGGAACCTCACCCGGCCTGGGGGCCTGCCACCGTGGCCACACCCCCGCGCACACGGCGCCCACCCATCGTGCCACCAACTCCGGTGGCGCAGGGACCGGGTGAGCGTCCGTCGGCCCCATCATCGGGTAAATCCTCACCGTTGACAGGGGTATGTGCTCCAGGATGTTGACGGGATCACGCGCGGCGCGGGCGCCCGCACCGCCTCGGCGGCCCGCGGGAAGTGGTCGTCGCACCCGTAATGCGGCCATCAATTCGGCCTGATCAATGCGCCGCGCCACATATGTGCACCTGGTGCATTACGGTCGGCACCGAGTGCCGTTTGTCGGCGGACTGTGAATTGCTGGTGCAGAGCTGTGAATTGTGGGCTCGCTCACAGGACCCCACACGGTGCCGACCGGGGCCAGGCCGCGGGGCCGTCGGCCCCGCGGGTCCGGGTTCGAGCGGGGCAACGGGCGCCAAACCGAACAATCGCGCCATGATCCGTCAGCTCCGTTCCGGTGCGGGGTGAATAGGACGCAGGCAGACGGGAAGAACAGCCGCGACGAGAATTTACGGTCCACAGGTTCGCGCGCTATGGTGCGGCAGATGTTGCACGCTGGTTATGAGCGGGCGCCGCTCCCCCCCGTCCGCCAGGAGACACCCTCCGAGACGCCACCGGCGTCCCCGGAGGTGCCTGCGAAGCCGCAGTCCCCCAAGGCGCAGAAGAAACCAGCAGCCAAGCAGCGGGACCCGTTCTTCGACAACGCCAAGTACCTGACGATCGTCCTCGTCGGGATCGGCCACGCCTGGGACCCGTTGCGCGAGGACAGCCGTACGGCCGAAGCGCTGTACTTCGTCCTCTACACCTTCCACATGCCTGCCTTCATCATCATCTCGGGCTATCTGTCCAGGAGTTTCGAGGGCAAGCCGAAGCAGGTGCAGCGGCTGGTCACCGGCGTCGTGGTGCCCTACCTGGCGATTCAGTTCGTCTACACCTTCTTCATGCGCTGGGCCAACGACGACCCGGACCGGGAGTTCCACTTCCAGGAGCCCGGATTCGCACTGTGGTTCCTGTGCGCGCTGTTCGTCTGGCGGCTGACGACCCCGCTGTGGAAGAGCCTGCGCTGGCCGATGCCGGTCGCGCTGGCGATCGGCGCCGCGGCCAGCGTGACGCCGTCGATCGGCGGCGACCTCAACCTGATGCGCATCGGGCAGTTCCTGCCCTTCTTCGTGCTCGGCCTCCAGTTGCAGCCCCGCCACTTCCAGCTGGTGAAGCGCAAGGAGGCGCGGTACATCGCCGTGCCGGTCACGCTCTGCGCCATGGTCTTCGCCTACTGGGCGGTGCCCCGGATGTCCAAGGCGTGGTTCCTGCACGACAAGGCAGCCGCCGACATGGGCGTGCCCTCCTGGGCGGGTGCTGTGATGTACCTCGCGCTGTTCGGCTGCGGCCTGGTGATGACCGCCTGCTTCCTGTCGTGGGTGCCGAGGCGGCACATGTGGTTCACCGTGCTGGGCGCGGGCACGCTCTACGCGTACCTGCTGCACATCTTCTTCATCCAGGGCTCGCGCCAGTTCGACTGGTACGAGATGGACTGGGTCGACCACCCGCTGAGCCGGGTCGCCATCACCGTGCTGGCCGCCGTGATGATGACGGTGCTGTGCACGCCGTGGGTGACGAGGCTCTTCAAGTTCGCGATCGAGCCGAAGATGGACTGGTTCTTCAAGCGCGATCCGGGCGCCATGGCCCGCAAGAGGGAGTCCTCCTCCGCCGCGGGTTCCGCCCCCGCGTCGGGCGAGGCGGTACGGCGCCCGGTCTCCCACCGGAAGCGGTAGCCCGCACCCGCGCACACGAGCCGGCCCCCTCTCCCTTGCCGGGAGCAGGGGGCC
The DNA here is from genome assembly GCF_041028275.1 of Streptomyces sp. PU-14G. NCBI lineage: Bacteria > Bacillati > Actinomycetota > Actinomycetes > Kitasatosporales > Streptomycetaceae > Streptomyces > Streptomyces sp. PU-14G. Next base: position 7,050 of record NZ_JASKYT010000019.1, on the reverse strand, counting down.
GGCTCGTGTGCGCGGGAGGCCGAGCCCGTCAGTGCCTGTCCGCCCGGGACAGCCCGGAGAGCACCACGTGCGCGGGCGCCGCCGTGGAGGCGAAGGTGAGCACCGTCACGGTGGCCGCGATCGCCGCGTACAGGGCGGGGGGAACGTGCGGGGGCGCCTGGAAGAGCCCTTCGGTCATCGGACGGAGGGTGAGCAGGGCGATCCCGGTGCCCAGGGCGAGGGACGAGACGGTGATGAGCGCCGCCTCCCAGCGCACCATGCGCAGCACCTGGCCCCGGGTCGCGCCCAGCAGCCGCAGCGCGGCCATCTCTCGGCGCCGCTCGGCGACGGTCATCACCAGGGTGTTCGCCGCGGCCACGGCGGCGAAGCCGCCCAGGACGAGGGCCATGGTGCGGTTGCCCCACCTGTTGACGGCCCGGTCGCGGTCCGCTGCCTCGGTCCAGGCCGACGTGTCGAGCACCTCGCCGAGCGTGCTCAGGGCCTTCGCGACCCGCGCGGAGTCGGCACCCCGCTCCTGGCGGACCAGCACTTCCGCGTCGTAGGGCGAGGTCACGTGGCCCTCCAGCGTCGCGCGGTCCAGCACGACCTGGGAGAGTCCGGTGCCCCGGGTGTGGATGGCGACGACCTCGGGCCGCACCTCGGTGCCGTCCGGCAGCCGCAGGCCGATCCGGTCGCCGAGGCCCACGCGGGCGCCGCGTGCGACGAGGCGGTCGATGGCGACGGTGCCCTCCCGCAGGCCGTCGAGCGAGCCGTGACTCAGGCCGAAATCCTCCACGGCCGCCAGCCGGTCCCCGCGCCCGCTGACGCCCTGCGCGTCCGCCGTCTGCAGGAAGGTGCCGTCGGAGCGGATCTCCACCAGCACCGTCGTACGCAGTACGCCCACCGCGGCGGCCACGCCGGGCGTGCGGGCCGCGCGCTCCGCGGCGGTGCGCGGCAGACCCGCGCTCTCGTCACCCCCCGAGCCGGTGACGATGTGGTCGGCGCGCAGCCCGGCGCGCTGCTGGAGCACGGTCTGGCGGTCCTCGCTGGTCTGGAGGAAGAGCAGCGTGCAGCCGAAGGACATGGCCAGGACGACGGGCGTGAGCGCCGACGCCAGCCTGCGGGCGTTGGCCCAGGTGCCCGCGGCGGCCAGCGCGGAGGCGGCGGAACCGGCGCGCAGCGGCAGCCCGAGCAGCCAGGAGCACGCCTTGGCGACGTACTGGCCGAGCAGGGCGACCGCCGTCATCAGCAGCAGCACCACGCCCAGCGCCAGGTTCGCCGCGTCCTCACCGCCCTCGCGGCCGGCCACCCGCACCATGGCCAGGCCGCCTGCCAGCGCGCCGAGCCCCAGGAGGGAGCGGACGGCGCCGGGCCGGAAACGTTCGCGGGCCGCGTCGCCGAGCGCCTCTTTCGGCCTCGTGCGCGCAGGGCGGCGTGCGGCCAGGTAGCCGGCCAGCAGCGCGGTGCCGACGGTGACACCGACGGCGAGGGCCGCCGGGGCCGCGCCGAGGTGGAGGTGGATGCTCTCCGGTACGGCGTCGCGCTCCCGCAGCGCGCCGAACCACCAGCGGGCCAGCGCCGCTCCGGGCAGGCAGCCCAGCGCCCCGGCGAGCGGCGCGACGAGCAGCGCCTCGGTGGCGACCGCGCGGCGTATCTGGCGCGGGGTGGCGCCGACGGCGCGCAGCAGCGCGAACTCGCGGCGGCGCTGCGTGAGCGAGAGCCCGATGGTGCCGGAGGCGGTGAAGACGGCGGTCAGCGCGGCGAGGGCGCCGAAGGAGACACCGAGGGCTTCCAGCACCTCCTTGCCGTACGCCACGTCCGTGTCCTCCGCCGCGCCCCTGGCCTGGCCGGTGCGGACGACGGGTCCTTCGCCGAGGGCGCGGCGCACTCGGGTGGCCACCGCCTCGGTGTCGGCGCCCGGTGCGGTGAGGACGGCGAGGGCGTCGGCGCGCCCGGAGTGGCCGGCGAGCGCCCGTGCCCCGGCGTCGGTGAACCAGGCGGCCGTCCCCTCGTCCGCCGTCGCCGGCCGGGCGACGCCGGTGACGCGGAAGGTGCGGTCGCCGTCCGCCGTGGTGAGCCCGAGGGTGTCGCCGGGGGCCAGGTCGCGGGCCGCCGCGGTGTCCGCGTCGAGCACCACGTCGCGGTCGGTGCGGGGCGGCCCGCCGGTCGCGAGTTCCGTGCCCGTGAAGGCGGCGGAGCCCCAGCCGTGGCCGGTGAGGGCCGCCGCGGGATGGTGGGCGCCGACGGTGGCGGTCACGTCGGGGACGACGCGCTCCACGCCGGGGACGGTGCGTGCCGTGGCCGTGGCCTTCTCCACGGCGATCCTGGCGTGTTCGGGAACGGTCTCGCCGGCGTCCTCGCGGTCCTCGCCGTGGCCGGTGAACAGGTGGGCACGCTGGTCGGCGGTCACCACGACGGGCGCGTTGGCGTAGCGGTGCGGCACCGCGCGGGCGCGGGCGCCCGTGTCGGCCAGGAAGGCGCAGGCCGAGACGATCATCGCGGTCATGGTGAGCGCGACGAACGTGCCCGCGAACGCGACCGGGTGGGCGCGGACCGCGGACCGCGCCAGCCCGTTGGGCAGCAGCCGGGCGGGCCAGGGCGCCCGTGGGCGCGGGGCGCCGTGCGGGCTCACGCGACGGCCTGAGGGGCCGGCTGCGGCCCGCGCCGCGCGGAGCGGGCGGTGAGGTCGGCCATGCGCGCCGCGATCAGGCCGGCCGCGTGGGCGGTGTCCGTGCCCGCCCGGTTCTCCAGGCTGTCCACCAGGGCGCCGTCCGCCAGGAAGAGCACGCGGTCGGCGTGGGCCGCGGCGGCCGGATCGTGGGTGACCATGACGACCGTCGCGCCGGTGCCCGCGGGGCCGACCGGCTCGGGCGGGACGTCCACCGCGGCGCGCAGCAGGGTGAGGACCTCCCCCGCCGTGCCGGTGTCCAGGGCGCCGGTCGGCTCGTCGGCGAAGATCACGTCGGGTGAGGTGACCAGCGCGCGGGCGAGCGCCACTCTCTGCTGCTGGCCTCCGGAGAGCTGGTCGGGACGGCGGCGCGCGTGCGCGCCGAGGCCGACCTGGGCCAGCACGCGCGCCGACCGCCGCCGGTCGGGGCGGTGCCCGGCGAGCCGCAGCGGCAGCAGCACGTTCTGTTCGACGGTCAGGGAGGGCAGCAGGTTGAACGCCTGGAAGACGAAGCCGAGCCGGGTGCGGCGCAGCGCGGTGAGCTTGTTCTCACCGAGCGCGGCCAGGTCGGTGCCGCCGAGGCGGACGGTGCCCGAGGTGGGCCGGTCGAGCCCGGCGGCGCACTGGAGCAGGGTGGACTTCCCCGAGCCCGAGGGGCCCATGACGGCGGTGAAGCTGCCGTACGGAAGCGTCAGGTCGATGCCGTCGAGGGCCTGTACCCCGCGCCCGTAGCGCCGGGTGACGGCGCGCAGTTCCACGGCGCCGGCCGCCCCTCCCGGCGGAATGGGTGCCCCCTGGTCGTGCTCGCGCATGCCGGTCTCCGTCCCTGCTGATCCCGCGAGTTGGTCACCTCGAACGTATGGATCACGGGTGAGCCGGGGCCATCCCGCTTGCCCCAGAGCCGGGGTGGGGGCAGCACCAGTACGGGACGTCGGGCAGGCCGGGTGCGGCGCTCAGTCGCGGCAGATCAGCAGGAGTGCGCGGTCGTCGTTGACGTCGCGGGCCACCGACTCGATCAGGTGCCAGGCGGCGCCGTGGAAACTGGAGGAGACGTAGCGGTCGGCCTCGCCCGCGAGGCGGTCCATGCCCTCGGTGAGGTCGCGTTCCGCGGTCTCCACCAGCCCGTCGGTGAAGAGCATCAGCACGTCGCCGCGGCGCAGCGTGCCCTTGACGGGGTCGAACTCGGCGCCGTCGTAGACACCGAGCAGCGGGCCCTCGGCGGCCTTCTCCTCCCACTTGCCAGAGCCGGCGTTGAGCTGCATCGCGGGGACGTGGCCCGCGGAGAGCAGTTCGTAGTCGCCGCTGTCGAGGTCGAGGACGAGGTGGACGGAGGTGGCGAACCCCTCGTCCCAGGACTGGCGCAGCAGGTAGCCGTTGGCGGCGGGCAGGAAGGCGTGCGGCGGCAGCGAGCCGAGCAGCCCGCCGAAGGCGCCGGACAGCAGCAGGGCGCGGGAGGCGGCGTCCATGCCCTTGCCCGAGACGTCGGTGAGGACGAGTTCCAGGGTGCGGCGGCCCGGTCCGGTCCTGGCGGCGACGACGAAGTCCCCGGAGAAGGACTGGCCGCCCGCGGGGCGCAGCGCCATCTCGTGGTGCCATCCCGCGGGCAGCTTGGGCAGCTTGCTCTGGACGCGGATGCGTTCGCGCAGGTCGAAGAGCATGGTGCCGCCGCGTCTCCAGGGCACGCCGACGCGGCTGCGGAACTGCGCGATGAGCAGGCCCGAGAGTCCGGCGGCGGCGACCACCAGGATGGTGCCCGGGGTGACGCGTCCCGCGCCGTCGTGGAACTCCCAGGGCTCCAGCAGCAGCGACTCGACCATCAGCGCGACCGCGGCGGCGGCGTAGAGCGCCAGCAGGCTGGCGGGCCGCAGCAGCAGTCCGCCGGCGATGATGGGCAGCACCAGTGCCTCGGGGGCGCACCACAGCGGGGTGACGACGGTGGCGCACGTCAACGCCGGGACCGTGAGCAGCAGTCCGGCCAGCGCGACCCAGTCGGAGGCGCCGCCGCGGAAGTAGTCGACGGCGGATCTGCGCAGGTTGGTGCGGACCCGGTGCCAGGCCTTGAGTGCCTGGTGCGACCGGGTCGTCGCCTTGGAGGGTCCCGCGCGGCGCTGCGCCATGCTCACGGAGCCTAGCCATCCCTCTGGTTGCCCGTCGATTCCCGGCGTGGGCACCGGGGGCGTGCGGCGCGCCCGCGGTCAAAATCGTTAGCCGGTGTTCGAATGGCCTGCTGTGATGGGCCGCATGACGACTGAGCCGCGTGTTCTCCAGCCCTCCGAATGGGACACCTGGTACGAGAGGGTGCTGAGTGCGTTCGCGGGCGAGGAGACGCCCGAGGAACACGAGCTGTACCGCTCGCTGACCGAGGTCGAACGCTGCCTGGGGGTGTGGGACGAGGGGCATCCGGTGGCCACGGCGGGGCTGCTGTCCTTCCGGATGGCCGTCCCCTCGGGCGCGGTGGTGCCCGCCGCCGGGGTGACGATGGTCAGCGTGGCGCCCACGCATCGCAGGCGCGGCCTCCTGCGGGCGCTCATGCGCCGCCAGTTGGACGACGTGCGGGCGGCGGGCGAGGAGCCGCTGGCCGTGCTGACGGCATCCGAGGCGGCCATCTACGGACGGTTCGGATACGGCCTGGCGACGAGCCGGATGGCGGCCAGGATCGACACCAGCAGGAGCGCGCTCCACCTTCCCGCGCCCTTGGCCGCCGACGCGGACGGGCTGGTGCTGCGGGCCTCGGACACGGCGGCCTCACTGCTCCGGGAGTGCGAGGCGGTCTACGCGCGCGCCGTGCCCCGGCGCCCGGGGATGCTGGAGAGGCGCCCGGGGTGGGAGCACACGCCCCTGCTCGACCCCGTGCGCCGGCGCGGCGGCGCCTCGCCCCTGCGCTGCGTGGTGGCCCTGCGCGACGGCACGCCCGTGGCGTTCGCCCGCTACGCGGTCAAGCTCGGCTCCGACGAGTCGGGCGCGCCCCAGGGCGAGGTGCGGCTGCGGGATCTGGAGGCCCTGGACGCGGCCGGGCACGCGGCGATGTGGCGTTTCCTGTGGTCCCTCGACCTGACGACGTCGATCGTGGCGGACAACCGGCCGCTGGACGACCCGTGGCTGCACCTGGTGGACGACCGGCGCCGGTCCGCGAAGCACCTCAACGACGACGCCCTGTACGTACGCCTCGTGCAGGTGGGCGACGCGCTGGCCGCCCGTTCCTACGCCGCCCCGCTGGACGTCGTCCTGGAGGTCGAGGACGCCTTCTGCCCGTGGAACAGCGGGCGGTGGCGGCTGGCGGGTGACGAGAAGGGCGCGGTGTGCGAGCCCACCCGCGACGCGGCCGATCTGTCGCTGTCCGTGCGGGAGCTGGGCCGCGCCTATCTGGGCGGGGTCTCCCTGGCCGCGCTGGGCAGCGCGGGCCTGGTGCGCGAGGTGCGGCCGGGATCCGGCGCGCTGCGGGCGGCGGCCACCGCCTTCACGAGCGCGACGGCCCCCTGGCTGCCGCACGGCTTCTGACGCGGCGCACGGGGGCCTGCTCGGGCAGCGGGCGCGGCCGGCGCCTCACCGGGCCCGCGCGCGCTCCGGCTGGCAGTGGGGACACCAGAAGAGGTTGCGGGCGGCCAGTTCGGCGGTGGCGACGGGGCTGCCGCACACCAGGCAGGGCTGCCCGGCCCGGCGGTAGACGTAGACCTCGCCGCCGTGGTCGTCCACGCGCGGCGGGCGCCCCATGGCCTCGGGGGTGTGCGCGTGTCTGACGGTGTCGATGCGGTTCTTGCGCACCCCGTCCGTCATCAAGGCGACCAGGTCCTCCCACAGGGCGTCCCACTCGGTGCGGGCCAGGTCGCGGCCCGCGCGGTAGGGGTCGACGCCGTGCCGGAAGAGGACCTCGGCGCGGTAGACGTTGCCGACACCGGAGACGATCTTCTGGTCCATGAGCAGCGCGGCGATGCTCGTGCGGCTGCGGGAGATCCGCGCCCAGGCCGCCTCGGGGTCGGAGGCGGCACGCAGCGGGTCGGGCCCGAGCCGGTCGCTGACGGCCTGCTTCTCGGGCTCGGCCAGCAGCTCGCAGCGGGTGGGGCCGCGCAGGTCCGCGTAGTGCAGCGGCCCCTCGGGGGTCTCGCCTGGGCGGGTGGCCAGGCGCAGCCTCACCTGTCCGACGGGCTCGGGCGGCGCACCCTCGCCGAAGCGGAAGGTGCCGTACAGGCCCAGGTGTATGTGCACCCAGCCGACGGGCCCGAAGCCCAGGAAGAGGTGTTTGCCGTGCGCCTCGGTCGCCGTCAGCGCCGTGCCGTCGAGCAGCGCGGCGCCGTCGGCGAACTTGCCCTGGGGGCTGGCGGCGTCCAGCGTGTGCCCGGCGAACCGGTCCGCGACGTCGCGGGCCAGCCGGTGGATGGTGTGTCCCTCGGGCACGGGCTCAGGGC
>NZ_JASKYT010000189.1:0-13003 GCF_041028275.1 Streptomyces sp. PU-14G | reverse complement strand
GTCCCGACCACCCCCGCGAACCCTGTAGACTTGTCGCCGCAGCGGCCCCCACACTGGTCGCACGCACCCGCCGCCTTAGCTCAGTCGGCCAGAGCGACGCACTCGTAATGCGTAGGTCAAGGGTTCGATTCCCTTAGGCGGCTCGTCTGAAGCCCAGGTCACACAACCCGTGACCTGGGCTTTTTCATGTTCTGGGCGGCATTGGGCTGCATGACAGACCCGTGCTCTCGTGCCGCCTCGTCCAAAGGGAGCGCGAGGGGAGCGCATGGGCGCAGAGCTTGTGCAGAGGGGAGCGCGGGCACCGGCTTCCCAGAGGCGTCGCGCTGTCGAGCAGAGCCTCCGGACTCAATGCCGGAATTTGTGGAAGCGCTCCAAGGGCCGCGCCTACGCTGGGGGCCGTGCCGAACCCTATAGACACCGTCCCCTTCCGGTCCCTGTGACGCAGGCCAGCGCTGTGCTCCTGACTCACGGAGCCGAGGTAGAGGCCACTGCTGTGCAGGGCGTCGCGGCGCATCTCGTAGAGACGTTGGCTCGGCAATCGGCCATGGCCCCAGAGGAAGCAGTTCACCTGATGACTCCGGAGGCCATCGCGGACGCGATCACCAAAGCCACGGCAGAGGAGAAGAAGCAGGCACCGGCACTGCACGCTGTCCGGCCCGTGCGCATCGATGACGGCACTGCCCGCGCGCCCGTGGAGGCGCTCTGCCACCTCGTCATGGCGGCATCGCAAGCGCTGCCGCGAGTCCGAGGAAGGCCAGGAAGTGACTGCCCTTTTCGCTCGTACCGGACGGTCAGGCGGCGGTAGCCGAACAGCCACGAGATGGCCCGCTCGGTCTTCCAGCGGTGCCGGCCGAGGCGCTCGCCGGTCTCAATGCCGGGTCGGGCGATGCGCGGGACGATGCCTCGCTCGCGCAGCCACTTCAGCCTCTCGGCGGAGTGGCGCGCCTTGTCGGCGCGGAGCCTGCCGGGGCGGCGTCTGTGGGGGCCGCACTGGGAACGGTGCAGAGCCTGTGTACGAGGGGAGCGCCGACGAACCGGCAGAAGAGGCGGCCAGCCTCGCGACAACGACAGATCGCCCCCGCGTGGCTCTGTAGGGTCTGCACAGCCCCGTCCATCCGAGGGGGAGAACGTGAGGGCCCCGAAGCAGTTCGCCAGCGCTTGGGTCTCTCAGCGACGAACGGGATCTCGAACACCTCTCCGCACCGCTCACCAGGCATGCCTGCAAGTGGCTTCGGAGACAGTTCGGTGGCGTCACTTCCTGACGACACCACCGCCAGGCGGACACGGAGACCAATCGACAGAGCCGTTGTCACAAGCTGACCTTCAGCTGCCAGCAGGCTGTTTGGACATGGCGAGGCCCCGGTCGCACGAGTGGTGGTCCAGGACGCGGCGGAGGTCGGCGACGCGGATGGCGAGGTAACGGTCTCCAGGCCGGCGGAGGCATCGTCCTCCCCCCGTCCTCCGGCCCGTGGTGGGGGACGACGCGTCCGTCCGGGAACTCCACCGCCGCCGCGTCGCCGGGGTGGTCCACGCCCGCCACGACGTACCCCCGCGAGGCCAACTCCTCCGCCACGGCAGTCAACCCTGCCCGGTACTCCCCCGACCCGGGCGAGAGCAGCACCGACGGCCACGCCGCCGACCCCCTCGCCACAGCCGCGCCCTCCACCGCGTGAACCCTCGTTCCGGCCAGTGCCTCGTGCAGCGCGGGCCCGAACTCCTCCCCTTCCTCGCCTTCCGGGCGGGGCCGCTCACCGGCGCGAGATCTGGTGTCCCGCAACGTCGCTTCCCTCTATCGGAATTGTTCTCCAGGCAATGCGTTCTTCAGCGATGGCGTGACAATCAGTACTTGTCGAATGCGAAGTCCTGCTTGTTGGACAGCGCCCACTTCGCCCTGCTGTTCTGGAAATCCGCGCAGAGGCAGGGGCCGGATTCCACGTCTGCCGCTCCCGCCGTCGCTGAGCCATTTCCACTGAGACAAGAGGCGATGCCATGCCCCAGACATCCGAGCCCAATTCCGAAGTCCCGGAAACCGGTGCCCCGCCGTCACCGGACTCGCGCCGTTGGTGGGGCCTGGTGGTCATCGGCATGGCCCAGTTGCTCGTCGTCCTCGACGCGACGATCGTCAACATCGCTCTGCCGTCCGCCCAGGCCGACCTGGGCATGTCGGACGCGGACCGGCAATGGGTGATCACCGCATACACGCTGAGCTTCGGCGGGCTGCTGCTGGTCGGCGGCCGGGTGGCCGACTTCCTCGGCCGCAGACGCGTCTTCATGGCCGGGCTCGTCGGATTCGGTCTCGCCTCGGCACTCGGCGGTGCGGCGGCGAGTCCCGGTATTCTTTTCGCGGCCCGCGCGTTCCAGGGTCTTTTCGCCGCCGCGCTGGCGCCCGCCGCATTGGCTCTGATCACCACGATGTTCACGGATCCCCGGGAACGCGGAAAGGCATTCGGGGTCTATGGCGCCCTCAGCGGCGGCGGCGCCGCGATCGGGCTGCTCGCCGGTGGCGTACTGACCGAATACCTGGACTGGCGCTGGTGTCTGTACGTCAACACGCCGATCGCGCTGGTGGCCCTGCTCGGCTGCACGCTCCTCCCGCGCGACCGGGGCACCACCGGCCCGAGCAAACTCGACCTTCCCGGCGCCCTGTTGGGCTGCGGCGGGCTGCTCGCCATCGTCTACGCTTTCTCCCGGGCCGAGCACGGCTGGGACGACACGCTGGTCCTCGGGCTGTTGCTGCTCGGTGTGGTGATGCTGGCGGTGTTCACCCTCGTGGAGCGGCGGACGGGTCAGCCCATGCTGCCGCTGCGGGTGGTCGTGCACCGGGGACGCGGGGGCTCGTTGCTCGCGGTGGCCCTCTCGCAGGTCGGCCTCTTCGGGCTGTTCCTGTTCATGACCTACTACCTCCAGGTGATCCTCGACTACTCGCCGGTCCTCACCGGGGTGGCCTTCCTGCCGTTGACGGCGGGCATCGTGGTCGGCGCCTCGTTCATTGCCGGGCGCATCCTGCCGCGGACGCAGCCGCGGTTCCTGATCGCCCCGGCCCTGGTCGTCGCGGCCCTGGGCATGACCATCCTCACCGGTCTGGAGCCGGGCATGGACGGGGTCTACCTGAAGCTGCTGTTGCCCGCGCAGATCCTCATCGGGCTCGGGATCGGCTGCGTCATGATGCCCGCGATGAGCACGGCGACGGCGGGGGTGGCGCCGCACGAGGCGGGAGCGGCCGCCGCGCTGGTCAACAGCGCCCAGCAGGTGGGCGGTTCGCTGGGCGTCGCGTTGCTGAACACGATCTCCACCTCGGCCACCAGCGACTACCTCAAGGAGCACGGCACGTCGGCGGCAGCCGTCGCGGAGGGCACGGTGCACGGCTACACGGTGGCCATCGCCCTCTCGGTCGGCATCCTGCTCGTCACGGCACTGCTCGCCGCCGCGCTGATCAACACCCGGCCGCCGTCGGCGCCCGCGGCCGCCCGGGCCGAGCAGCCCAACGAGGTCCCCTCCTAACGGGCGCCTCTCCGGGAGGCTCCGCTCATTTGCATTGACAACCAGTAATTGTCGCCCAACAATTGGTTGTTGTGGACGTCGACCTGGATCTCGCGCTGGTGAGGTCGTTCGTGGTCACCGCCGAGGAGATGCACTTCCGGCGGGCGGCCGAGCGGCTCGTCATCACGCAGCAGGCCGTCTCCCAGCGCGTCCGCCGACTGGAGTGCCTGCTCGGCGTTCCGCTCTTCGTCCGGGGGCATCGCGGGGTCGACCTCACCGACGCGGGAAGGCGCTTCCTCGGCCCGGCCCGGAACGTGCTCGCGGCCGCCGCCGCGGCGGCCGAGGCGGCCCGCTCCCCCGCCCAGCGCTCGCTGCGGGTGGACGTGGTCGATGGGCGGCTGGCCCCGCTGCGGCTGGTGCGCAGGCTCCTGGAGGAGGACCCGGAGCTGCCGGTGAACATCAGCAGTCGCCAAGCGCTGCGGGTGTCCCTGCCGGCCCTGACGCGCGGCGAGATCGACTGCGCCTTCGGCCGGGTGCACGACGCGGCGCGGCCCCCCGCCGGTGCCGACCACGAATTCGTCCGTCTCGAGCCGGTCTGTGCGTTGCTGCCGCGCAGCCACGAGCTGGCGGGCCGGGACCGGCTGACGATGGACGACCTGCGCCGCACCGGAATCTGGATGCCGCACTACGGCCAGGACTCGGAGTGGCACAGCTTCGTGCGCCACCTGGCCGAGGAGTTCGGTCTCTCGCTCACGCTCTCCGGGCCCGCGATCTCCGAGGAGCACTTCGTGCAACTCCTCTGGGAGCACGCGGAGATGGTATGCCTCGGCGGCTCCGACGTGTCGTACGGGTATTCGTCCGACATCCGTTGTCTGCCGCTGGTAGAGCCGAGACCGCTCTACCCCTGGTCGCTGGTGTGGCTGCGAAGCAACGGGCACCCCCTCGTGGAGCGCATGATCACGATGGCGCGGGCGGTGGCGGCGGATTGGCTCGCCTACACCCCCCGTGCGGACTGGTTGCCCAAGGAAGACCTCGCTCTGCTCGATGAACGGCGGGCTATTCGCGGCTGATCCAGCCATCTCCGCCCGACTGATCCGTCGCCTCGGTGGCTCGCAAGTGACCGTTTACGCCCAGCCGTGCACGGGAACCCCTCCCCGGGCCACGCGTTGCCCCATGCTCCCTCCCGACGCCCGCGGCGTGCCCCGCTACCCAGCCGGACGTCCTCCCCTCCGCCCCGTCGGCGGCCGTTACCGCCGCCGCCGTGAATCATGGACTCTCGTTCCCTGTCAAGGAGATCGTGCGGCGACCGAAGTCGTGCGCGGTGTTCTTCGGGCCACGGGGCGATCGAGTACTGTTCGAGTGGCAATTGCGGCGGGCTCTTCCATATCACCGGGGTGAATTCCTCCCGGCGTCGGAGTCGCCGGCTTCCACACTGCGGAAACATCGGCCACCGAACGCCCACGGAAACCTTCTTGTGGAGACCGATTGTCCAGCGCTATGCGAATCCGTAGACGTGTACTCTGCTCAGGCATTGGCGTCCTGACGTCGATTCAATTCCTTCTCTCCCCCACTTCCCAGGCCACCACCACAGCGCCCGGAAAAGCGTCCCTCGACGAAGGACCCGGTATTTCACAGGAGCGCGTCTCCGCGCATCTCGCACAGTTCGAGAGGATCGCGGACGCGCACGGCGGGAACCGGGCGTCGGGCACTGGCGGACATGCCGCCTCGATCGACTACACGGAGGGAATCCTCAAGCGGGCGGGGTTCCGTACCCACCGTCAGCAATTCCCCTTCCGCTACACCGAGACGCTAAAGGAGAGGCTCGCCCTGCACGACGGCACGACCCCCTCCGTGGTCGCCGCCGGATACTCGCCGTCCACGCCCAAGGGCGGCCTGGAACGCCGGATCGTCGCTCCGGGTGACGGGGAGCCCGTGCCCGGCTGCGCGGCCGACGACTACGCCGGAACCTCCGTCCGCGGCGCCATCGCCCTGGTCGCGGCCGACGGCTGCGAGATGGACGAGAAGGAGCGGGTCGCCGCCGCGGCCGGCGCCGAGGCCATACTCGTCGCCAACACCGGCCCCGGCGAACTGCACGCCTGGCTCGCGTCGGACGGTAGGGCACGCATCCCCGTCGGTGGCGTCTCCCGGGCCACCGGTGTCCGGCTCGCGCGCGAGGCGGACACCGGGCGCCGGGTCCGGCTCGACCTGCGTTCGCTGACCGAGACCCGGACGACCGAGAACCTGATCGCCGTCAGCCTGCAGGGCGACGCGGAACACACCGTCGTCAGCGGTGCCCACCTGGACTCCGTGCCCGAGGGCCCCGGTATCAACGACAACGGCGTGGCTGCCGCCGTCCTGCTGGAGGCCGCGCTCGACAGCGCCCGGCAAGGGGGTGCCGTGGGCGGGAATCGGCTGGTCTTCGGCTTCTGGGGCGCGGAGGAATTCGGCCTGCTGGGTTCACGCCACTATGTCGATGCGCTCTCGGCACCGCAGCGCGAGCGCACGGAGCTGTACCTCAACCTGGAAATGATCGGCAGTCCCAACCCGGGTCTGTTCACTCTCGATCCCCACGCCACCGACCCCGTCTCGGGTCAGCGACCGGCGCCGGGCGCCGAAAGCATCGCCCGCCGGTTGACCGAGGCGTTCGCCGAACGGGGCTATGCCTCGCGTCCCGCACCCGCCGATGGGCGCTCCGATTATGTGCCCTTCGTCGCCGCCGGGATCCCCACCGGAGGGCTCTATGGGGGCTCCTTCGAGACCAAGACACGGGAGCAGGCCGCGTTGTGGGGCGGCACCGCCGGAGCCCCCTTCGATCCCTGCTACCACCTGCCGTGCGATCGCACTCGGCAGTACAGCCCGAAGGCGGCGGCCTTGCACGCCGACGCCTTCCGGCAGGTCCTGCGGCACTACACGCGGCATCCGCTGTCCGCCCCCGACTCCGGATCCGCCGCTGTGCCCGGAGCGACGAGCGGGAGGGACGCCGATGGCAGCCGGGGCTGAGGCGCGGCCGGTGGTCGGCGCCCTCATCACGGACACGCACGGGCGGGTGTTCGTGCAGCGCAGGTCCGAGGACCGGCGGCTGTTTCCGGGCTGCTGGGACGTCGTGGGCGGGGCCGTGGAAGAGGGCGAGGGCCGGTACGAGGCGCTGCGTCGGGAGATCGAGGAGGAGACGGGTTGGAGTCTGCGCCGCATTCTCGCCGAGCTCGCCCGGGAGCACTGGACCCACGGTGGCGTCGAGCACGTCGAGACGGACTATCTCGTCGAGGTGGACGGTGATCTGACGGCTCCACGACTGGAACGCGACAAGCACACCGACTTTGCCTGGGTGGGCGCCGGGGAGCTGGCGCTGCTGGACGAGAACACCTGGCGCACCGGAAGCACCTTCATCAAAGACTTGGTGTCCGCGGCACACCGCCAACTGGCCGTCATGGCCGAGGTCCGAGCGGCGGACTGACGGCGACGGACACGGTGATGGCCGCCCGTGCACGCGGCGGCTACCGCCGACCGCGGCGGCGAGCAGCACACGGTGGCGACAGCCGACGGCATACAGCGACAGACAGCTACGGACGGTCACAGATGCCGACCGGCATCGACGTGCCCCAGCGACGGTTGACGCGGCGGCGCACGCGGTGAACAGGTCAGGCCGGTCTGGGGGACAGCGGTGCGCGTTCCGCCCTTTCCGGCCACCCGAACCATCCTCACAGCCATTTCAAAAAAGGGGGAGATCTGCATGTCAACGCGCGCACGGAAAACAGAGCCCAGTCGCCCCAGGGTGTTGCTGGTCGGCTTCGCGGGCCAGCAGGGAAAGGAGTATCTGCCGGTCGTGCGCGAGCATGCGCACATCGTCGGCGGAGTCGATTACTCTCCCGCAGCCCCCGCGCTCGCAGAGGAAGGGGGTTTTCCGCAGTTCGACAGGGTCGGTGAGGCGCTCAAGTGCGTCGACTTCGAGGTGGCCCTCGTCACCGTGCCGCACCACGCGCATTATCCGGTCTGCAGGGAGTTACTGCTGCATGGCAAGCACGTGATCAAGGAAAAGCCGTTCGCGGTCACCGAGGCCGAGGCGCAGCAGCTCGCCAGGCTCTCCGAACAGGCCGACCGCAGCGTCTTCACGCTGCTCCAGCGGAACTTCAATCCCGTCTTCTCCTTCACGGAGAAGAATTTCTTCCGGATAGGCGAGCCGTACTGGTTCAGCTACGACTATCACCTCAACCTCGCTCGCCCCACCAGTGGTTGGCGGGCCTGCCGGGAGCACGCACTCGGCGGGGTCCTGCTCGACATGGGCTACCACCTCATCGATGTCCTCGGCGGTCTCTTCCCCGAGCCCACCCGGGTGCACGCGGCCTTCGTCCACCACTACCGGGAGATGCGGGACCGCCGCCTGGAGGACCTCGTCAGCGTCATGTGCGGTTACGCCACGCCCGCGCTGGCCGGGTCCTTGCGGATCTCGCGCCACAACCACGAGAAGACCGAGCGCCTGACGATCCTCGGCACCGCGGGGGCACTGAACGTCACTCCGCAGGTCGCGGCCCTCCACCCGCCGGGAGGGCAGATCGTGGACCGTCACGAATGGGGCGGCCCCAAGAGCGAGGCGGTCCGCGCCATGTTCGCGCACTACCTCGCGCACCTGGACGACCGGGCGCTGCGCCGCGCGCACCTGCGCCGCCAACTGGCCACCGTCCGCACCATCGACGCGATCTACCGAAGCCGCTCCACCGAGCCCAGCGCGCTGGCCGACCGGTGCGCCTGACCCGCGCCCCCTTCGCCTCACACCTGGAGGGAACGTGACGCTGACCATCACCCTGGCGGACACGCCCGGGGACTATCTCGCCGCCGCGCTCGCCGGTCCCGTCGGCCCCGCAGGCCCGCCGCCCGGCGCCCTCGACCCGCGCGGACACCATCGATGGCCCCGCCGGATCGCCGCCCGGCTGGGCGTGGCCACCGCACCCGCCGCCCGCGACACGCCCGCCGGGGCCGGTGGCGCGACCCCCGAGGAGGCCGTCGCGGCCCTGCGTGACGCACGCTCCGAGCATCTCGTCATCGCGCTGGCGCCCATGGACGGCACGGCCCCGGCGACACGGCCCGGTGACGCCGGACCCAGGGGGACGGTCGGGGACTTCGCCTTCGCGGCCGCCGCCTTCGCGTGGGCCAAGCATGCTCAGTTGCGTATCACCCACGACGAGGACGCGGTGCTGGGTGCCG
This sequence comes from Streptomyces sp. PU-14G, assembly GCF_041028275.1. Classification (NCBI taxonomy): domain Bacteria; kingdom Bacillati; phylum Actinomycetota; class Actinomycetes; order Kitasatosporales; family Streptomycetaceae; genus Streptomyces; species Streptomyces sp. PU-14G. The sequence continues at coordinate 4,324 of NZ_JASKYT010000189.1, read as the reverse complement.
TGCACGCCGTCGCGCCGCGCTTCGTGACCCTCATCGGCCCGGCCGCGCTGCTCGGCTTCGGCCTCACCACCCGGATACGGTCCCGGTTCCCCCACCTCGAGCTGGGTGTTCTCCACGCGCACACGCCGGCCAAGCTGAGCGAACTGGTCCTCAAGACCGTGCTCTACCCCCGGCTGCCGGCCGCCGAGGACGTCCTGGTTGCGCCCCTGCTGAAGGGCGAGGAGCCGCTGCACAACGGGCGGCTGACTATCCACCCGCAGGACGCCGTCGACCCCGCCGCCCTCGCCCACCCCGCCGCTGGGGAAGCCGACGCCACCGCCACGGGGCAGCGCGCGGGACTGCTGAGGCTGTTCAGCGTGATCACCCATGGCAGCGAGGACTACCTGCGGCTGACCCCCCACGATCTGCTGTGCGGGCGAACCGATGACCCGGAGAAACTGGAGGCGGCACGGCGGCAGCCCGGCGCCACCCTCCCGGCCTGCATGCACGGGGACGGCTGTGTCTACCCCGAGGCTCGCCGGTGGGACCCGGCCTCCATAACCGCGCAGCTCGTCTTCGCCAACGCCTGCCTGACGGTCAAGCTCGGCACGCAGCTCTTCGGCGGGCGGGGCAGCTTCACCGTCGCCCAGCGCTTCCTCGACGCCTGGGCCGGGAGCTACATCGCCAGCCCACTGCTCAAGGACGGCACGCACGGGGAGAACCTGCTCTTCCACTACCTGCTGGAGGAGGGGCACACCGTCGGTGCCGCCGTGCGTCAGGTGAACGAGAGTCTCCACCGGTGGGGCATCGACGCGCCCGAGGTACTCGTCATCGGCGACCCCGAGGCGCGCTACGCGCCCGAGCGGGCCCGGCCCCTCCCCGATGCGGTGAGCTACCAGGAGTCCCCGGGCCGGGCGGAGATCACCTTCGAGGGGACGCTGCCGGCCTTCACCCGCGTCCGTCTCAAGGGCCCCGAGTTGCGGGACGCACACCGTCAAGGCCGACTCACCGTTGCGCCCGTCGTTCCTTTCGGCGGCAAGCTCCCCGTCTACGGCTCCGTCACCGAGGGCGAGGACGGCGAACTCAACGCGCTGGTCTTCGGGTTCCGGGAGAGGCCGCTGACCGGCACCGAGACCTCCCGCTCCGTGGCGGTGGAGCCCCGTCGGACCAGCGCGGCCGACCGTATCGTGCGCGCCGTCGAACGCTATGAGAACCTCGCCTGCCTCGACATCAAGCTCGACAAGGCGCGCTCGGTGCTCACCGACACCGCCAACAGCCTGCCGGCCGTGGCGCGCAGGACCAGAACGGCGGCCAGCGAGCTGACTCAGTCCGAGCCGCTGCACAAGGCCACTGAGCGGATCCTGGCCAACTGCGCCCGGCTCGACCAGCACCTGCTGTCCACTCTGCTGCGGCTCACCGAGACCCGCGAGTACCACTTCGTCGAGGCATACCGGCCCGCCTACGCCGTCCAGCGGGTGGAGAGTCCGTACGCCGCCTGCGTGTACTGCGGGGAGGCCACCCACCGGTACACCAGCGCCCACGTGCTGCGGCCCCGACTGCGCCGTCTGCTGATCACCTGCCCGGTGTGCGGAGCCACCCAGGACACCGAGGACGACACGCTCACCCTCATGGTCGAGGGCGACCCGGTACTCGTTCCCGGCGGCCAGACCCGGCTGCGCCTGCGGCTGACCAACGACGGTGAGGACGACAGGGACGTGCTCCTGGGCGCCCGCATCACCCGGGGCAAGCCGCACGGCTTCGGCTTCGACCTGGACCCCGGCACGGTGCGGGTACCGGCCGGCGGCAGCGCCGACGTGCGCCTGAGCATCACCACCGGCGAGCCGCTGAACCGGCACGCCATGCTGCTGCGCTGCTACGCGGTCGGGGAGGGCCGGATCGACTTCGCCGGCCGCGACCTGCGGTTCGCCCCGAGCCGGTGAGCGGCTCGCGCCCGCGCGCCGCGCGCCGTGCGCACACACCGGTCAGCCGACACCCACGTCAGGAAAGGCTTCATGACCACCGACGACACCCTCGCCCTCCTCGGAGGCGCCCCCGTCATCCACCAGCCCCTCCCGCACGAGGTCTGGCCGCCGCCCGCCGACGAGGCCGAGCTCGCCGAGCTTGCCCGGCAGCGCAACACCGACATCTCCATCAGAGGCAACGCCGGCCCGATCGGTGCGCTGGAGCGGGACTTCCTCGACTTCCTGGAGGGCGGCGCCCGCTTCGCGGTCACCTTCAACTCCGGTACCAGTGCCCTGTTCGCCGCGTACTTCGCGCTCGGCGTGCGCGAGGGTGTACGGGTGATCGGCCCAGCGCTGACCTACCATGCCGCGCTCAGCCCGGTCTTCGCGCTGCGCGGCGACGTCGTGCTCGCCGACATCGACCCGGCGAGCCGGTGCCTGGACCCCAAGACGCTGGAGGCCGCGATCACCGAGCGCACGAAGGTGATCACAGCCGTCCATCAGTGGGGCCACCCGTGTGACATGGACGCGGTCCTGGACATCGCCCGGCGGTACGGGCTGCGGGTCGTGGAGGACTGCTCGCACGCGCACGGCAGCCGCTACAAGGGCAGGCCGGTGGGCACCTTCGGGGACGCCGCCGTCTTCTCCCTCCAGGCCAACAAGGCCGTCTTCGCCGGTGAGGGCGGCATCCTGGTCACCAACGATCCGCTGCTGCACGATCGGGCCACCCTGCTGGGCCACTACCGCGACCGCTCCCGCGATGCCGTGCTCGACGAGGACCTGCGGGCCTTCTGGGTGACCGGCTTCGGACTCAAGCTGCGCATGTCACCGTTCAACGCCATCGTCGCCCGGCACGCGCTGGCGTCCTTCCCCGCGCGCAAGAAGGCCCGCCACCACTGCCTGAACCACTTCACCCGGCAGTTGCGCTCCGTTTCCTACCTGGAGCCGGTGCACACCGCCGACGAGGTGGACATGGGCGCCTGGTACGGCTACAAGCCGCTGTACCGGCCCGAGGCGATGGGCGGCCTTCCCCGCTCCGTGCTCATCGACGCGCTGCGCGCCGAAGGCATGGAGGTCGGTGCGCCCTCCGGGCCACGGCTGGGCACGTTGCCGCTCTACTCCGGCGCGGAGAACCCCCTGTTCCCGGGCGCGTTCAAGGAGCCCAGCTCTCCGGCGCCCGGGTCGCACGCCGAGCATGTCGAACAGCACGCCTTGTCCCTGCCCACGTTCACCGACTGGCCCGGCGACGAACCGCTGATCGACGCGTACGTCGAAGCCTTCCGCAAGGTCGAGCGCAACCGTGACGCGTTGCTGCGGCACGCCGCCCGGCTGAGCCCATGATCACCGCCAGGAGCAGCACCCACCTCCGGTTCCCCACATCAAGAGCCGACGAAAGCCGACAGACAGCCCACGGAGAGGACCGATATGACCGTCAAGGAATCCCCCGAAGCCGCTGCCCAGGTGCTTCAGCACGCCATGTCGGGTGACGACCTGCCGGACTCCTTCAGCCTGCTGGGCCGGGAGTGGACCTTGCACCGCGGGGTCTTCCCCGGCACCCTCACCGCGGCGACCGAGGTGATGGCCTCGGTGCTGCCCTACCCTCAGGGCGGGTCCTTCCTGGAGGTCGGCTGCGGCACCGGCGTTATCTCGGTGACCGCCGCGCTCCAAGGCTGCGCCTCCGTGACCGCGCTGGACATCAACGAGAAGGCCGTCGCCAACACCCGCGCCAACGCCGAACGGCATCAGGTGGGCGACCGGGTACGGGCCCTGCACAGCGACCTGTACGCCGCGCTCCAGCCCGACGAGCGCTTCGACGCGATCTTCTGGAACGTGCCGTGGACCTACGTGGAGGACGGCTTCTCGCTCTCCACCGATCTGCACTCGGCCGTCTTCGATCCCGGCTATCAGGGTCAGGCCCGCTTCATCGCGGGCGCCCGTGCTCATCTGACGCCGGGCGGGCGTCTGTTGATGGGCACCGCCGACCTGGGTGACCGCGAGCGCATCGACGCCTTCGCCGCGGAGAACGGCATGCGCGTCGAGCTGCTGCGCAAGGTCCGCCGGATCGAGGTGGTCCGCGTCATGGAGTACCACCTGCTGGAGCTGCACTCCAAGTGACCGGACGGGGCCGGCCGCGCTCACGGCGGCCGGCCCCGTACCGCCCCCCGCCCCTCCCGTTCCCCCCCCCCCCCCCCCCCCCCCCCCCCCCCCCCCCCCCCCCCCCCCCCCCCCCCCCCCCCCCCCCCCCCCCCCCCCCCCCCCCCCCCCCCCCCCCCCCCCCCCCCCCCCCCCCCCCCCCCCCCCCCCCCCCCCCCCCCCCCCCCCCCCCCCCCCCCCCCGTACCACCTGCTGGAGCTGCACTCCAAGTGACCGGACGGGGCCGGCCG
>NZ_JASKYT010000188.1:0-15270 GCF_041028275.1 Streptomyces sp. PU-14G | reverse complement strand
CGCCTACCCGTCGCCGTCGCCGTCACCGTCACTGTCGCCGACCGCCGACCGCCGACCGCCGACCGCCGACCGCCGACCGCCGACCGCCGACCGCCGACCGCCTGCCGCCGACCGCCTGCCGTCGCCGACCGCCTACCCGTCCCCGTCGCCGTCGCCGACCGTCTACCCGTCGCCGACGCCGCCTCCGACCGTCTACCCGTCGCCGACGCCGACCGCCTCTCCGTCAGACAGGCGGGTGGCCGGCCCCTCCGCCTGATGCCGCCCGGCACCCCTGGGCTGTCCGCCCGGCGCCCGGTGCCCGCGCGGGTACCAGCGGGCCACGGGCCCGCGGCCCGTGCCCGCGGGCCTGCGCCCCGCGGCCCGTGGCCGCGAATAGCCGTCTGCGGCGGATAGCCGCAGGGGCCTCCGTACGAGGTCGGGGCGGTGTTCGGGTGGGCTCCGTACGGGGGATTCCGGGGAATGCGAGAGGTTGATGAAGAATTGATCAACAGGTTCTTACACCGCCATTGATCAATTCTTGGGAAAGCCGGAAGACCGTACGAAGAGGCTGCTCCCTACAGCCGGACAAATCGGGCGCGATGGACGTGTCGTGAGTCCCTTGCGGAGGCCGATCGTCCTCGTTTCCGAAGGTGGGCAGAACCGCTCCCACCTGCGAATACCCGCTTGCATTGGCCGCCCGCAGCACGATAGAGGGCTGCTTGTCAAGCCCTGAGATGTGCCCTGACCTGCGAAAACGCCATTCAGAAGACGTCGTTGCCGTGTTACCCTGGATAGCCACGGAAGGGGTACCTGACACATGACGTTCAAGGTTGGCGACACCGTGGTCTATCCCCATCACGGGGCCGCGCTGATCGAGGCTATCGAAACTCGCCAGATCAAAGGCGTGGACAAGACCTACTTGGTTCTGAAGGTTGCGCAGGGCGATTTGACGGTGCGCGTGCCGGCGGACAATGCGGAGTTCGTGGGTGTACGTGACGTCGTCGGTTCGGACGGGCTGGACAGGGTCTTCGAGGTGCTCCGCGCGCCGTATGCCGAGGAGCCGACCAACTGGTCCCGCCGCTACAAGGCGAATCTCGAGAAGCTCGCGTCCGGCGATGTGATCAAGGTGGCCGAGGTTGTGCGCGACCTGTGGCGCCGGGAGCGCGAGCGAGGCCTCTCCGCAGGAGAGAAGCGGATGCTGGCCAAGGCCCGCCAGATCCTGGTGAGCGAACTGGCCCTGGCGGAGAACACGAACGAGGACAAGGCCGAGGCGCTCCTCGACGAGGTTCTCGCTTCCTGACCCACGGACTGTCCCACCGGACGGACGCACTGTCCCACCGGACGGAATGCTCCAGCGGACTGCTCGCAGTCCCGCGATGCCGCGGTGCCCGGATGACATCAGTCGTCGCCGGGCGCCGCGGCATATGTGGTGATATGGGCCGACGCCGTCCGACGGGCGGCCGGGTCTGACGTGCCGGGCCCGGGCTGCACACTCGACCGGTGTTCACGGAAGGGCTCGATCGAGTGGTCGCGCCCGGCACTACCTCCAACCTACGGTCGGGGTACCCCCTGGCCATACCCACCCCGGCTGAGGACACAAACCCTGAACGCGCTACCGATGTCAATCGATTCCACAGACTCCGCCCCGTCCGCCGACCCGCGCCCCACCGGTGACGCCGGCCCCCGTACCGCCGTGGTGATCCCCGCCGCCGGCAGGGGCGTACGGCTCGGCCCGGGGGCGCCCAAGGCGCTGCGTGAGCTGGGCGGTACGCCCATGCTCATCCACGCCGTCCGGGCGACGGCGCGGGCCCGCGCCGTCGAACTGGTCGTCGTCGTCGCACCGCCCGACGGTGCCCCGGAGGTCCGCGCCCTGCTGGACGCGCACGAGCTGACCGACGTCACCGTCGTTCCCGGCGGCGACACCCGCCAGGACTCCGTGCGCCTCGGCCTCGCCGCACTGCCCGGGACGGTCGAGACGGTGCTCGTCCACGACGCGGCCCGGCCCCTCGTCCCGCACGAGACGGTCGACTCCGTCGTCGCCGCCGTGCGCGACGGTGCGCCCGCGGTGGTGCCCGCGCTGCCCGTCACCGACACCGTCAAGCAGGTGGAGCCGCGCACCGGCGCGGAGCCCGAGCCGGTCACCGGCACCCCCGACCGGGCCCGCCTGCGCGCCGTGCAGACCCCGCAGGGCTTCGCCCGCAAGGTCCTGGCTCAGGCGCACGCCCGGCTGGCACCCGAGGGCGAGGGCGCCACCGACGACGCCGGCATGGTCGAACGGCTCGGCGTCGAGGTCGTCGTCGTACGCGGCCACGAGGAGGCCTTCAAGGTGACCCGCCCCCTCGACCTGGTCCTGGCGGAGGCGGTACTGACACGCAGGAAGGCGAACGTTGAGTACTGAACGCACCGCTGAGCACACCGGGCGCCCCGCCCTCCTCCCCCTCGTCGGCATCGGTACCGACGTGCACGCGTTCGAGGAAGGCCGCGAGCTGTGGTGCGGCGGCCTGCTGTGGGAGGGCGAACCGTACGGACTCGCCGGGCACTCCGATGGGGACGTCGCCGCCCACGCGGCCTGCGACGCGCTGTTCTCCGCCGCGTCCATGGGCGACCTCGGCGCGCACTTCGGCACCGGCAGGCCCGAGTGGTCCGGCGCCTCCGGCGTCACCCTCCTCTCCGAGGCCGCGCGCCTCGTGCGCGACGGCGGCTTCGAGATCGGGAACGTCGCCATCCAGGTCATCGGCGTCCGTCCGAAGATCGGCAAACGCCGTGCGGAGGCGGCTGCCGCCCTGACCGCCGCCGTCGGTGCCCCCGTCTCCGTCGCGGGCACCACCACGGACGGGCTCGGCCTCACCGGCCGCGGTGAGGGCCTGGCGGCCCTGGCCACCGCGCTCGTCCTCCCCACCCCCTGACCGGACCGCCGCTGCCTGCCCCCTCGCGGTGGCGTGCCGGGCAGTTCTGTCAGGCGGGTCGGGCGATAGGGGCGGCCCCTGCCGTTCCGCCGCAGCGGCGGGGTCCCCGGCGAACGTGCGCGGCGTTGCGAGGCGGCCGTCACCGGCCGGCTGCCATGGGGTGCGCATGCTCTGGGTGCGGTGGTTCGGTTGCCGCCGGTCGCGTCGTATGGGGCCCCGATGCGGTGGGTGCGTTGTTGCGACTCGGTCGCAGTTACAGTTGAGGCGTGTCTTCGATGTCTTACGTCTTGCGTACCGCCGCTCCCGCCGATGTCGACGCCGCGCGCAGCGTCATGCTGGACACCGTCTACGGGGACCTGCGGTCGGGGTATGTGCCGCGCTGGCACCGGGACATCATCGACGTCGAGGGAACGTATCTGCGTCCGCGTCGCCGTACGCTGCTCGTCGCGGTCGACGAGGCGAGCGGCGAGGTCGTGGGGACGGGCGCGGTCCGTGACCAGGGCCCGCAGGCGCCGCCGAATCCGCCGTGGATCGCGGAGCGTTTCCCTTCGCGGAGCACCGCGCAGCTGTGCAGGATCTATGTGCGGCCGACGCACCGCCGTCTGGGGATCGCCCGGGCGATGGTGCGGGAGCTGTCGGCGTTCGTCGCGGACGCGGGCGGTTACGAGGCCGTCTATCTGCACACGGACCCGGCGGTGCCGGGGGCCGAGCCGTTCTGGCGGTCGTTGGCGACGGTTGTCTGCGACGAGCGGGAGCTGCCGGGCGGGGGGCAGGGCATCGTCCACTTCGAGTTGCCGGTTCCGGTGCCCTCGGCGGGAGAGCCCGCGGGTGTCCCGCTGACCGCCACCGCTTGTTGAAAATCGCTTCCAGGTAGAGTCCGACCCATGCCCCACATACGCCGCGCCGCCGCCAGGCCAGGCCGCCGCGCCGCCGCCAGGCCGAACCGCCGCGCCGCCCAGGCGCACCGCCGTGCCGCCACGGCGGTGCCCCCCACCGCCGTGCTCCTCACCGTCGTGGGCGCGCTGACCCTCACCGCCTGCGGTGGCGGGAACAGCGGCTCCTCCGGTGACCGGCTGCGGGTCTCCATGGCGTTTCCGCCGGCCCAGGCGATGTCCCCGTACGGGGACGACGCGGTCACTCTCAGCAGACTGTCCGTCATCGAGGGGCTGACCAGGCTGGATGCCTCGGGTGAGGCGAAGCCCGCGCTGGCGACGTCGTGGAAGTCCTCCCAGGGGGACCGCACGTGGACGTTCCAGCTGCGCGAGGCCCGTTTCCAGGACGGGAAGAAGGTGACCGCCGAGGCGGCGGCCCGCTCCCTGACGGCGGCCACGAAGGCCTCCCCGCAGCCGCGCGTGCTCAGCGACGCGGGGAAGCTGTCCGCGCGGGCGAAGGACGCGGACACGGTGACCGTGACCAGCAGCGAGCCGGACGCGCTGCTGCCCCAGCGGCTGGCCAACCCCTCCCTCGCGGTGCTGTCGCCGCAGGCGTACGGCAAGGGCGGCAAGGTGACCGTCGCGGGGCATGCGACGGGCCCGTTCACGCTGACGAAGGTCGAGGGCACGGTCAGCGCGAAGCTGGACCGCTACAACGGCTACTGGGGCGGCAGGGCGAAGGCGTCCGGCGTGGACGTGACGTTCACGGCGAACGGCACGACCCGCGCCAACGCGCTGCGCGCCGGCAGCACCGACATCGCCGAGTACGTGCCGGTCTCGCAGGCGTCGGTGCTGAAGAAGAACCAGGTGCACGAGGTGCCCACCGCGCGGACCAACAGCCTGTACATGAACACCGAGCGCGGGCCGCTGAAGGATCCGCGCCTGCGCGCCGCCGCCCGTGCGGCCATCGACAGCAAGGCCCTGATCAAGGGCGTCTACGAGGGGTACGCGGACGAGCCGGAGGGGCTGCTCGGACCCGGTGTGAAGTGGGCGCGGGACAAGCGGGTGCCGGTCGAGGGCCGGGCGAAGGCCGCGTCCGAGGCACAGGTGAAGAAGGCGCCGACGATCACGCTCGCCACCTACACCAACCGCCCCGAGCTGCCGGAGGTCGTCACCGCGCTCCAGCAGCAGTTCGAGAAGGCGGGGTTCAAGGTCAAGCAGGTGGTGCGCGACTACGCGCGGATGGAGGCGGACGCGCTCGCGGGCAAGTACGACGTCTTCGTCCAGGCACGCAACACGCTGCTCGACACCGGTGACCCGGTCTCGTACATGGAGTCCGACTTCACCTGCAAGGGTTCGTTCAACATGTCGCAGCTGTGCGACGAGGACGTCGACAAGGCCGTCGCCAAGGCGGCCGGTACCGAGGACACGGCCGCCCGGCAGCGCGCGGAGATGGCGGCCGAGGCGAAGATCCTGCGGACCGACGCGGTGGTGCCGCTGCTGCACGAGCGCTTCATCCAGGGCGTCGCCGACGACGTCGAGGGGGTCTCCTTCGACCCGATGGAGCGCACGTTGGTCACCGCCGACACCCACCGCGGGTGAGCCGCGCGTGAGACGCGTGGGCACGACCCCTCGGGCGGCGGCCGAGGACACGACGGGAACGGATGCTCGGAGGCACGCCCGTGCGACCGGCGCCGCACGCGGACTCCGCGCTCCGTCGGGACGGGACCTTTCCGCTCCGCCCCGCCGAGGCCTTTCCGCTCCGTCGGGGCGAGGGCTCCCCGGCGGCCGGTCCGTGCGGGGGCTGACGGTCTGGGCGGGGCGCGTCCTCGCGGCGCTCGGGGTCCTCCTCGTCATCGGGCTGCTGCCCTGGCTGACGCGCACCGATCCGGCCCGCACGATCCTGCACGCGCGCTACGCCGACCGCGCGCCCACGCCCGACGCGCTGGCCGCCATCCGCGCGGAGACCGGACTGGACGCGGGGCCGCTGCGGCTGCTCGCCGACTGGGCCTCGGGGGTGGCGCACGGCGACTTCGGCACCTCCTGGGTGTCGGGGCAGCCGGTGCGCCCCGACGTGTTCGCGGCGCTCGGCGTCTCGCTGACGCTCATGGGCGTCTCCCTCGCCGTGGCCGTGCTGCTGGCGACGGCGCTCGGCTTCCGCACCCTGGTGGCGGGGGCGCGCGGAACCGGCCGCAAGCGCCCCACCGCGCGCGTCGGAGCGCTCGGTGCGGTGCTGGCGGCGCTGCCGGAGTTCCTGCTCGCGGCGGTCCTCGCGACGGTCTTCGCGGTGCGGCTCGGCTGGTTCCCGCCCCTGGGCTGGGGCGGCGAGACCCCCGTGGCCACCGCCGTGCTGCCCGCGCTCGCCATGGGCATCCCCGCGGGCGCCCTGCTGGGGCGGCTGCTCGACGACGCGCTGCCCGGCGCCTTCGCCGAGGAGTGGGTCCGCACGAACGTCGCCTACGGCGTCCCGCCCCGGCGCGTCGCCCGGCACGCGCTGCGCCGTGTACTGCCGCCGCTGCTGCCGCAGTTCGGGTTCGTCGTCGTCGGCCTCACGGGCGGCGCCGTCGCCGTCGAGACCCTCTTCGCCATCCCGGGGCTCGGCGGGACGGCGCTCAAGGCAGCCCTCGCCCAGGATCTGCCCGTCCTCCAGGCCTGCGTCCTGCTGCTGCTCGCGCTGGGGCTGGCCGTCGGCGCCGGTGTGCGGGGAGTGCGGCGCGCCGCACTCGGCCCCGCGCTGGACGCCGGGGCGCTGCCCGCGCTCCGCCGCCCCCGGCTGCCTCCCGCACGCGCCCTGGTCTGGTCGGCCGGTGTGCTGGCGGCCCTGCTGGCGGCCACCGTCGTCTACGGCATGACCCGCGACCCGCTGCACGTCGACACCGCGGCCCGGCTCGCCGCACCCAGCGCGGCGCACCCGCTGGGCACCGACGCGCTCGGCCGCGACCTCCTCGCCAGGATCGGTCACGGCGCCGCCCGGACCGCGCTGACGGCCGTGGCGGTCGCCGCCGTCACCCTCGTCGCCGGGGTGGCGCTCGGGGCGCTGACGCGCTGGACGGAGGGCCTGCGGGAGGTCGTCAACGCCCTCCCGCCGGTCATCGCCGGACTGGTCGTCGCGGGTATCGCAGGACCCGGCGCTCTCGGCGCGGCCGCTGCCGTCGCCGTCGTCGCCTGGGCGCCGCTGGCCGCCCACACCGCCGCGCTGTACGAGCAGGAGCGCGCCGCCGCCCACGTCGAGGGCGCCGTCGCGCTGGGCGCGGGACGGTGGCATCTGCTGCGCCGCCACGTACTGCCCGGTGTGCTGACCCCGGTCGTCCGTCACGCGCTCCTCCGTGTCCCCGCGCTGGCGCTGGCCCTCGCCTCCCTCGGCTTCCTGGGCCTGGGCGCCGAACCGCCCGCCCCCGAGTGGGGCCGCATGCTCTCGGAGAACATGCCGTACGCCGAGCGCGCCCCCTGGGCCGTCCTCGCTCCCGCCGCGGGGCTCGCGGTGGTCGGCGTCCTGGCCGTGGCGGCAGGCCCGCTGGCCTCCGCGGTGCGGAGGAAAGCGAAACCGCGGGGGCCGGGCGGGCCCCGTGAGGATGAGGTTTCGTGACCCGGGTGCGCCGCCGCACCCGGGCCGCACGGCGGAGCGCGGGCCGGCCCCGAACCTCCCTGGGCTCGCTGGGCGACATACGGGCTCTGCCACCCTTCGTGCGGCTGCTCGCCGGCACGCAGCTGGCGTTCAACGTCGGCTTCTTCGCCGTCCTGCCCTACCTGGCCGAGCACTTGGGCGGTGCGCTGGACATGGGGGGCTGGCTGGTCGGTCTCGTGCTGGGGCTGCGGACGTTCAGCCAGCAGGGGCTGTTCGTCGTCGGGGGCGCGCTCACCGACCGGTACGGGCCGCGCCCCGTGGTGCTGGCCGGATGCGTCCTGCGTATCGCCGGTTTCCTGTGGCTGGGGTACGCGCAGCAGACCGCCTCCGTGATCGCGGCGGTGCTGTGCGTCGGGTTCGCGGCTGCTCTCTTCTCACCCGCCGTCGAGTCGGAGACGGCACGCCAGGCCGTACGCCACGAGCAGGCCACCGGGCACCCGCGGGCCCGCACGCTCGCGGTCTTCTCCGCCTCGGGCCAGGCCGGTGCCTTCCTCGGCCCGCTGCTGGGCTCGCTCCTGCTGCTGGCCGACTTCCGTACCGCCTGCCTCGCGGGCGCCGTCGTCTTCGTCGCCGTCCTGGCGGGCCACTGGCGCTGGATGCCGCGCGGGCGACCCGAGCCGGAGGCGGGATCCGTGCGCGGCGCCGCGGCGGACGGCGCTCACCGTTCGGCAGGGCGGTCACGGCAGCACGGCGGCGCCCTGCGGGCCACCGTCCGCAACGGTCCCTTCCTGCTCCTCTGTCTCGCCTACAGCACCTATCTCCTCGCCTACAACCAGCTCTACCTCGCCCTCCCCGAGGAGGTCGTACGGGCGACGGGATCGCAGGGCGCCCTCGGCTGGCTGTTCGCGCTCTCCTCGCTCCTCGTCGTGTGCGCGCAGCTGCCCGTCACGCGGGCGGTGGGGGAGCGGATGAGCCACCGTGCGGCGCTGTGCGCGGGGCTGGCCGTCGTGGCGGCGGGTTTCCTGACGGTGGCGGCCCTCGCGCCGTTCGGCCTGACGGACGCGGTCGGTCTGGTACCGGCCGCGGTCTACGTGCTGGCGCTCACGCTCGGCCAGATGCTGGCCGTCCCCGCGGCCCGCGCCCTGGTGACCGAACTGGTGGCCGAGGAGCGGCTCGGCTTCAGCATGGGCGCCCTCTCGTCGGCCGCGGGCGCTGTCGTACTGGGAGGCAGCGCCGCGACGGGTGCCCTGTTCGGCGCGCACCTCGGCCCGGCCGCCGTCTGGTCGGCGCTGGCGTGCGTCCCGCTGCTGGGCGTCGTCGCGGGACGCGCGGTCCGGAGGCGCGACGCCGGCGGCCGAGCGGTCTGAGGGGGCGACGGAGCCGGTGGAGGGGTGCGTCCCCGGGAGGGGCACGGGGGCCCGCCGCGGGCTACTACCCTTGGCCCCGTGACTCTTCGCCTGTACGACACCAGCGCCCGGCAGATCCGCGATTTCAGCCCGCTCGAGCCCGGCTGTGTCTCGATCTACCTGTGTGGCGCCACCGTGCAGGCCGCCCCGCACATCGGGCACATCCGGTCGGGCCTGAACTTCGACATCATGCGCCGCTGGTTCGCCTACCGCGGCTACGCGGTGACGTTCGTCCGCAACGTCACCGACATCGACGACAAGATCATCGCGAAATCCGCCGAACAGGGGCGCCCCTGGTGGGCGATCGGCTACGCGAACGAACGCGCCTTCAACGCCGCCTACGACGCCCTCGGCTGCCTGCCCCCCACGAACGAGCCGCGCGCCACGGGACACATCCCCGAGATGGTCGAGATGATGCGGGTCCTCATCGACCGCGGCCACGCCTACGCCGCCGACGGCAACGTCTATTTCGACGTCCGCTCCTTCCCCTCGTACCTGGGCCTGTCCAACCAGGAGCTCGACAACCTCCGCCAGCCGGCGGGCGAGGGCGAGACGGGCAAGCGCGATCCCCGCGACTTCGCCATGTGGAAGGCCGCCAAGCCCGGTGAACCGTTCTGGGAGACGCCCTTCGGCCCCGGCCGCCCCGGCTGGCACCTGGAGTGCTCCGCGATGGCGCACAAGTACCTCGGCCGCACCTTCGACATCCACGGCGGCGGCGTCGATCTCGTCTTCCCCCACCACGAGAACGAGATCGCGCAGTCCCGCGCCTTCGGCGACGAGTTCGCCCGCTACTGGGCGCACAACGCCTGGGTCACCATGAGCGGCGAGAAGATGAGCAAGTCGCTGGGCAACTCGGTCCTGGTCAGCGAGATGGTCAAGCAGTGGCGTCCGCTCGTCCTGCGGTACTACCTCGGGGGCCCGCACTACCGCTCCACCATCGAGTACAGCCCGGAGTCCCTGCGCGAGGCCGACGCGGCGTTCGCCCGTATCGAGGGCTTCCTCCAGCGCGGGGTCGAGCTCGCCGGCGACGTGGCGCCGGCCGAACGCGTGCCCGACGCGTTCGCCGAGGCCATGGACGACGACTTCGCCGTGCCGCAGGCGCTGGCCGTCGTCCACACCACCGTCCGGCAGGGGAACGCCGCGCTGGGCGAGGGCGACAAGGCCGCCGTCGCCACGGCGGTCGCCGAGGTGCGGGCCATGCTCGGCGTCCTGGGGATGGACCCCCTCGACCCGTCGTGGTCCGGCGGCTCCTCGCAGGCGGGGGCCTACCTGCACTCCGTGGTGGACTCGCTGGTCGGGCTCGTGCTCCAGCAGCGGCAGGCCGCCCGGCAGCGCAAGGACTACGCCGCGGCCGACGCCCTCCGTGACGACCTCCAGCGCGCCGGCCTGACGATCGAGGACACCCCCTCGGGTCCCCGCTGGGAGCTGACGACGGACTGAGGAGGCCCGCGGCGGCGGTCCCGGTGGCCCCGGCGGTCCCGGTGGCCCCGGTGGTCCCGGCGGTCCCGGTGGGAGCGGTGGTCCCGGCGGGAGCGGTGGGAGCGGCCTGTGTGGGGTCGCGCCGCCGCGGGAGCGGTTCCGGGTGGCAGCGGCCCGCCGGGGGCGGTCTCCGCGCGAACTCCGGGTGCTCCGCGTGAGCGGGGAACGTGAGCGGGGAACGTGAGCGAGGCCGGGCCGGGCGCGAGTACCGGTACCGTTGACAGGCCGTACGTACATCCGAACCGCGACCGCGACCGCGAACCCGCGGCGCGCTCCGCACCGCGCGCCGTCTCGTGGCCGTGGCCGCGACCCGCACCGTCAACGTGAGCAAGGTAGGTACCCCATGCCCGGGAAGAAGAAGGGCCCGCAGGTCGGCAGCGGAGGACAGCGCCGCCGAGGCCTGGAGGGCAAGGGCCCCACGCCGCCCGCCGAGATGCGCAAGGGCCACGCCAAGCAGCGCGCCGCGCAGGCGAAGGCGCGCCGTGCCCAGGGCCGTCCGCAGCGCGGCGGCCCGCGGGGCGGCAAGGGCACCTCCGAACTGGTCGTGGGCCGCAACTCCGTGGTGGAGGCCCTCAGCGAGGGCGTCCCGGCGAACGCCCTCTACGTCCAGCAGTTCATCGACAACGACGACCGGGTCCGCGAGGCGGTCCGCGTCGCGGGTGACCGGGGCGGCATCCGGCTGGTCGAGGCCCCCAGGCCGGAGCTGGACCGGATGACGAACGGCCTCAACCACCAGGGCCTGGTCCTGCAGGTGCCGCCGTACGAGTACGCGCACCCCGAGGACCTGGCTGCCGCAGCGTTCGACAACGGTGAGGACCCGCTGATCGTCGCGCTCGACGGGGTGACCGACCCGCGCAACCTGGGCGCCGTCGTCCGCTCCGCCTCCGCGTTCGGCGGGCACGGTGTGGTCGTTCCCGAGCGCCGTGCGGCGGGGATGACGGCGGGGGCGTGGAAGACGTCGGCCGGCACCGCGGCGCGTACGCCGGTGGCGCGCGCCACCAACCTCACCCGTGCGCTGGAGTCGTACCAGAAGGCGGGCCTGACGGTGATCGGTCTGGCCGCGGACGGGGACGTCGAACTCGGGGACGTCGCCGCGCTCGACGGACCGCTCGTGGTCGTCGTCGGCAGCGAGGGCAAGGGCCTGTCCCGGCTGGTGGGGGAGACGTGCGACCTGCGCGTGCGCATCCCGATGCCGGGCGGCGCCGAATCGCTGAACGCGGGTGTCGCGGCGGGCGTCGTCCTCTACGAGGCGGCACGGCGGCGCGCCTGACCCGGGCGCGCGGTGCCGGCGGGCACGTGGTGCCGCCGGCGTGTGGTGCCACGGGGCATGCCACCGGGCGTGTGGTGCTACGTGGCATGCCGCCGGGCGTGTGGTGTCACTGGGCGTGGGGTGCCACCGGGCGTGGGGTGCCACTGGCACGGGGCGCGCGCTCTGGCGGCTGCCGGGGGCCGATGATCACTTGACGGGCCTCCGACAGATCGGGGTGGTCAAGGCAGTGTCCTAACCGTCCGTCACTCGGTTAGATGAGTGTGGACACCAGAACACCCCGCGCACCCGGCGCTTCGGGCCGCGGCTCTGGGCACAGCCCAGGGGGAAGCCCCCGCGGTTTCTTCGACGACGAGCCGGTGCTGAGCACGGTCAAGGTCCCGTCCGACCCCGCTGAGGTGGTCGTCAATCACGCGAGTTTCCGAGTACGGCTCGGTGCGTCCTCGACGGCGCCGACCGCCTACTCCTCCTCCGTAGCCGCGCGCGCCGCCCTGGCGTCCGCGGCCTCCGCCGCGTCCCTCACGCCCGCCACCGCCGTCGCCGTCGGAGCCACTTCCCCGGCGGCCGGTGCGGGAGTGGCCGGCGGGGGAGCGGCCGGTGCGGGAAGCGGAGCCGGAAGCGGCCCCGCGTTCGAGGACACCGAGCCCCTCCCGGTCGCCGCCGGAGGCGGACCGGCCGGCATGGCCCGCCGCTCCGGCGCCGCCGGCTCCGTGGGGTCCCCCGGCGCCGCACGGGCGGCGCGCCGCCGCACGCCCGTGGTGTGGAGCGGCGGCGCCGAGCCGGACGACACCGGCGCCACGAAGGTGATCCAGGCAGCCCGCACCGCCGGGCTCGTCGGCTTCGCGGGCCCCGCGGGCACCGAGTCCGACCCCTCGTCCACGCAGACGCTCCCTCGCGTCGACGGCGCGCCCTCGCGCGGTGGCGCGGGCGGCGGCCCCGCCACCGTCGTCGGCCCGCCCCGCGGCCCCCAGCCGTCCGAGAGCGGCCGGCCCGTCCCACCCGGCGGCGCGCCGCTGCCGCCGCAGGGCGAACCGCTGCTCAAGGGCGTACGCCCGGCGCGCGGCGCTTTCGACGACGAGTACGACGACCACGGCGGCTCCGCCGGCCACACCGGCCGGATCACCACCGTCGACCACCGTGACCGTGGGCCTCACGGGCCTCACGGGCCTCACGGGCCTCACGGGCCTCACGACGGTGCCGACACCGGTGCGCTGACCACCATCGGCTACCCGGATCCCTACGACGAGGCCGCCGAGGACCGCAGCGCGGACACCGGCGGCCGACGGCGCCGCGACGCCGTGCGGCACGCCTACTACCCCGGGCGCCGCATGAACCTCGGCGTCGTCCTCCTCCCGCTGCGCGTCTTCCTCGGCCTCATCACCGTCTACGCCGGGATGGGCAAACTCTGCGACCCCGTCTACTTCGACGGCGGCGAACGCGGCTCCATGGTCACCTGGCTGCGCTCCCTCGAACCGTGGACGATCGCCTCCCCGCTGCGCGACTTCGCCCTGGCGCACCCGGTCGGCGCGGGACTCACCGTGGCGTTCCTCCAGGTGATCGTCGGCGTGCTGACGATCTTCGGTCTGTGGCAGCGGGTCGCCGCCGGCCTCGGCGCACTCCTGTCGGCAGCCCTCCTGATGACGGTCAGCTGGAGCTCGGTCCCCGCATACGAGGCGCCCGACATCATCTACCTCGCGGCCTGGAGCCCGCTGATCATCGCGGGCGCCCCGGTCTTCTCCGTCGACGGCCGACTCGCGAGCGAGGCCTGGCGCAAGCTCGGCCCCCGCGTCTCCCTGTGGGACCTGCGCCGCCGCGTGCTGCGCCGGGGCACCCTCGTCGCGACGGTGATCGTCGGCCTGGCCCTGCTCGTCGGCTCGCTGCTGGGCAGCGCCGTACGCTCCTCCCAGACGACCACACTCCCGGGCCGCGGTGAGACACCCACCAACCGGTTGCCCGGCTCGCCGATGCCCCGGACCCCGGGCGAGGGTGCCGGCACGGGCCAGGCCACCCAGGGACCGGACGGCGGCGCGAACGGGCGGCACGGGGACGCGGACACCCGCCGCAAGGACCGCAACCCCTCCGCGAACGAGACCCGGCCGGGCGAAGGCCGGGCCACCAGCGGCCCGGAGTCCACCCCGAGTCAGGGCCGGACGCAGGGCACGGCCCAGGGCGCCCAGCAGGGCACCACCCCCGGCACCCAGGAGGGCACCACCGCACCGCCCCAGCAGCAACAGCAGCCGCAGCAGCCGCAAGCGACGACGGGCAGCGGAAGCGCCGGCAACGGCCTCTCCCGCCAGTCCTCCCCCTCGGGCGGCACCTCGTCGTCCGGCTCCGGCGGCGGCACCTCCGCCTCCGGCGGTGGCAGCAGCGGTGGCGGACGCGGCGCGTTGGGCGGCCTGCTGGGCCGCTGACAGCCCGCAGGCCTGGCAGGCCCGCTTGCCAGGCCGCCTGGCGGGGCCGCCTGGCGGGGTCCGCTTGGCAGGGCTCGCCTGGCAGGTCCGTCGGCCTGGCAGGCATGGTGCCTGCCGCCGGACAGACGTGAGGCCGTCGGCTTCCCCCGGACGTTCCCGGGGAGGAGCCGACGGCCTCACGCGTGGAGTTCTGCACGCGATCGCGCCATGCGGAGCTGGGGTGCGCTTCTGGAGGCGTGCGCGCTGGGTGCGCCGGGTGGCGTCCTGGTGTGGGGCGCGCGTGTGCTGGACGGCGGTGCTTCTGGCGGCGCGCTGACGGCTGCCCGCGGGGCGGTTGTGGCCCCTCAGCGGCCCGTGACAGGGGCACTGCTGGAACGCCGAGGCGGTCAGTGCTGCGAGCCGTCGTGAGCCGTCATGAGTCGTCGTGAGCCGTCGTGGGCTGCCGTGAGCCGCTGCGGGTAGCTGCTTGTCAGTCGCTGTGGGCAAGCTACCTGGGGGCCCGTGAGCGGACCTGTGCGTCGCCGTCAGCGCCTGGGTAGTCGCCGTCAGCCACCGTGCTCGCCGGCGAGTTCCCTGGCCGCTTCCGTCAGGTCCTTCGCGGTGTCGATGGCCCGCCAGTACGAACGCTGGGGGAGCGGGTAACCGGCCAGTGCCCGCTCGCGGGCCAGCCGGGGAAAAGTGGTGCGCTCGTGGTCACCGCGCTCGGGCAGCAGCCCGGCGAACCGACGCGCGAAGACGTAGACACCCGCGTTGATCAGGTACGGGGAGGGCGGCGCCTCGATGAAGTCGAGGACGTGACCGAACTCGTCCGTCTCCACAGCGCCCCACGGGATACGCGGGCGGGCCAGCGCGAGCGTGGCCGTGGCATCGCGCTCGGCGTGGAACGCCGCCATCTCGCGCAACGAGAAGCGTGTCCAGATGTCCCCGTTCGTGGCGTACCACGGCTCGTCCGGCCGGGGCAGGGAGCGCGCCGCGAACTTCAGCCCGCCGCCCCGCCCGAGGGGCTCGGACTCGGTCACCGTCGTCACACGACAGGGGAGTTCGGCCTTGCCGAGCCACTCCTCGAGCACCTCGGCGAGGTGCCCCGAGGAGACGACGACGTCGGTGACGCCCTCGTCCGCGAGCCACGCCAACTGGTGGCCGATGATCGGCACTCCGGTGCCGGGGATCTCCACCATCGGCTTCGGACGGTCGTCGGTGTACGGCCGCAGCCGTGATCCCTGCCCACCGGCGAGGATCACGGCCTGGGTCGGATGCTGGGTCATGTGCCGCACCCTATGCGCGCGCGGCGCACACGCGCGCCGTCCGGACACCGGCGCCACCCCGACGGACAACCCCGAGCGCGGCGGGTCTGGCATCGGAGGGGAGGCGGGGCGGGGAAGGCC
>NZ_JASKYT010000187.1:0-13767 GCF_041028275.1 Streptomyces sp. PU-14G | reverse complement strand
ATGCGGGACACCTCGGCGGGGGTCTCGGCCGCGGCAGCGGTCTTCGCCCGGCGGCGGCGGGAGAGGACGACGCGCCGCTCGGCGGCCGTCAGACCGCCCCAGACGCCGTACGGCTCGGGCATCAGCAGGGCGTGCTCGCGGCACTCGACCAGGACGGGACAGCGGGCGCAGACCCGCTTGGCGGCCTGTTCCCTGGCGAGCCTGGCGGCCGTGGGTTCCTTGGACGGTGCGAAGAAGAGCCCTGCCTCGTCCCGGCGGCAGACGGCGTCGCCGTGCCAGGGGCCTGCCTGGTCATCTCGCTCAGGCGTTCGCTGGACGGGGACGGTGGCGGCGGCCTGCAGGGACTGATGCGGCGTGTGCAGCACGGTCTGCTCCTGACGCGACGACGGAGGTTCGGTCTCCTTCACCCGTCTTGCAGCGCACGGCGGTTCCACGGGTCCCCCACCGGCTCACCGGAGCCGGTCCGCAGTCAGACCGTACGAAAGACGATGCCCGAGCCCTACCCGCTGTACGTGCCGGTATGCATTGCGTGGCCTCCCACGCACGCCCCGGCGCACGCTCCCCGGCGCGCGCCATCCGCGGCGCGCGCCGGGTGCCGTCACGGTTCCTTGTGGAGTCGGTCCCGCAGGTTCTGGATGAGCGAACCGCGCTTCGGTTTGGCCTCCACGCCCCCGAAAATCGCGGCCCCCTCGACCAGGACCGTGGGGGCTCCGGGGTCCGGCGAGTCGGTGACACGGACGTCGAAGCCGCCGAAGATCCCGGCACCCTTCTGCTGGAGCGTGACGTTCTCCGGGACCCGGATCTCGATTCCACCGAAGATCGCAGTGGCGTTGATCTGCACGTGCGGGTGCTCGAACAGCGCCTCGGTCAGGTCGATCTCGATGCCGCCGAAGAGAGCGAACGCGTTGATCTTGCGGGGGACCCGCCAGCGCCCCTTGCGCCCGGAGCCGCTGAAGATCGCGACGAGGTTCTCCTTGGGCCCCCACCCGTGGGGGCCCGGCGCGGTGGTGTGCGAAGCGGCGAAGTTGGCGAACGAGGAGGCGTAGGAGCGCTCCCCGCCCCGGGTGTCCTGTCCGGCTCCGTGCGCCGCGCCCGCACCGCTTCCGCGGCCCGCGGGCAGGTCGCCCACCAGCGGCTCCAGTTCACCCATCGTCTTGGCCGCGTAGACGGACTCGACGCGCTCGCCGTGCTCCTCCGCGTCCAGGCGGCCCTCGGCGAGGGCCTCGCGGAGGATGTCGGCGACACGGTCGCGGTCCGCGTCCGAGGCGCGCACGTCGGCGTCCCGTACCGCGGGCGCGGGAGCCGGTGCGGCGGGGGCCGACGGGCGTCCGTCAGCCGGCTGCTTTTCGAGCGAGGGACGCGAGGAGTCTTCAGTCACACGGGCAGCGTACCCAAACGCGATAGATCGCGACTACCCCCGGACGGCCTCCTTGCGTCCGCGTTCTACGCTGTGAGACGCGCTCCCATCGTCGAGAGCCACGGCTTCTTCCGCAGCGATCACGCGGGAGGCCGTGAGTGTGAGAGGAAGAGTCCCCAGTATGTCTGCCAGCTCCCAACCGGCCAGCCCGGAGTTCTCCTACACGGATCTACTCCCCACCGGCGAGGATCCCACGCCCTACCGCCTCGTCACCAGCGAGGGCGTGGCCACGTTCGAGGCGGACGGGCGCACCTTCCTCACGGTGGATCCTGAGGCGCTGCGCAAGCTGGCGGCCGAGGCCGTCCACGACATCCAGCACTACCTGCGCCCCGAACACCTCGCGCAGCTGCGCCGCATCCTCGACGACCCGCAGGCCAGCGCCAACGACCGTTTCGTCGCCCTCGACCTGCTCAAGAACGCCAACATCGCGGCGGCCGGCGTGCTGCCCATGTGCCAGGACACCGGCACCGCCATCGTGATGGGCAAGCGCGGCCAGCAGGTGCTGACGGCGGGCGGCGACGAGGAGGCGCTCTCGCGCGGCATCCACGACGCGTACACCCAGCTCAACCTGCGCTACTCCCAGATGGCCCCGCTGACCATGTGGGAGGAGAAGAACACCGGCACCAACCTGCCCGCGCAGATCGAGCTGTACGCGACTGACGGTGACGCCTACAAGTTCCTGTTCATGGCCAAGGGCGGCGGCAGCGCCAACAAGTCCTTCCTCTACCAGGAGACGAAGGCGGTGCTGAACGAGGCCTCCATGATGAAGTTCCTGGAGGAGAAGATCCGTTCGCTGGGCACCGCGGCCTGCCCGCCGTACCACCTGGCGATCGTCGTCGGCGGCACCAGCGCCGAGTACGCGCTCAAGACCGCCAAGTACGCCTCGGCGCACTACCTGGACGAGCTGCCCACCGAGGGGTCCCCGTCCGGCCACGGCTTCCGGGACACCGAGCTGGAGGAGAAGGTCTTCGAGCTGACGCAGAAGATCGGCATCGGCGCCCAGTTCGGCGGCAAGTACTTCTGCCACGACGTGCGCGTGGTGCGGCTGCCGCGGCACGGCGCCTCCTGCCCCGTCGCCATCGCCGTCTCCTGCTCGGCCGACCGGCAGGCCAAGGCGAAGATCACCGCGGAGGGCGTCTTCCTGGAGCAGCTGGAGACCGACCCGGCGCGCTTCCTGCCGGACACCACCGAGGCCCAGCTGACCGAGGGCGCGGGCCCCGACCTGGACGCGGTGCGGATCGACCTGACGCGCCCCATGGACGAGATCCTGGCCGAGCTGACCAAGCACCCGGTCAAGACCCGGCTGTCGCTGACGGGCACCCTCGTCGTCGCCCGCGACATCGCACACGCGAAGATCAAGGAGCGGCTGGACGCGGGTGAGGAGATCCCGCAGTACCTCAAGGACCACCCCGTCTACTACGCGGGTCCCGCCAAGACGCCCGAGGGCTACGCCTCCGGCTCCTTCGGCCCGACCACGGCCGGGCGGATGGACGCCTACGTCGAGCAGTTCCAGGCAGCGGGCGGCTCGAAGGTGATGCTCGCCAAGGGCAACCGCAGCAAGCAGGTCACCGACGCGTGCGCCTCGCACGGCGGCTTCTACCTCGGTTCCATCGGCGGCCCCGCCGCCCGGCTCGCCCAGGACTGCATCAAGAAGGTGGAGGTCCTCGAATACGAGGAGCTGGGCATGGAGGCCGTCTGGCGGATCGAGGTCGAGGACTTCCCCGCGTTCATCGTCGTGGACGACAAGGGCAACGACTTCTTCGCCGACCCGGCCCCCGAACAGCCCTTCGTCACCTCCATCCCGGTCCGCCAGGGCTCCTGACCCTCGGGGGGGCGGCCCGCCACCCGGGGGCCGCCCCCGCCGTTCGGCCTCTCGCTCCACCGCGCCACCGCGCACACGGCCGCACCCGCACACGTCAGCCATACGCCCGTACGGGTGACATCCACCCATATGAGCGCACGAGCCCACAGCGCCCGCATAGCGTCACGGCCATGGTCAACTCCCCGCACGAGGCGCACCATCGCTCCTTCCAGGAGTTCCCGGAGCTGTTCAGCCGCGCCTTCGGCCTGCTCGGGCTGCCCGACCCGGGACCGTCCTCGGTGGACGTGCTCAACTGCGACGTCACAGAGGTCAAACCGCTGGAACGTCGCGTGGACACGCTGCTCCGCCTGGCGTGTGCCGACGGGCACACCTACCTGCTGGTCGTCGAATCGCAGACGAAGAAGGATCCGGGAAAGGCCCGTAGCTGGGGCTACTACCTCAGTTACCTGGCCAACAAGTATCCAAAGGACCACCCGGTGCTTCTGGTGCTCTGCCGCGATCACCAGACCGCCCGCTGGGCCGCCGGGCCGTTCCAGGTCGGACATCGGGCTCGTGCCAACCTGCACGTCACCCCGTTCGTGCTCGGCCCCAACAATGTGCCGGTCATCACCGATGTCGAGCGCGCTGCCGCCGATCTACCGCTCGCGGTGTTCTCCGCGCTGACGCACAGCAACGACAGGCGCATCGATGACATACTGGACGTTCTCGCAACGGCCCTGAAGAAGGCGCCGGAGGACGACAGAACCGCTCTCTGCGCCGAACTGACCGCCATCGGCCTCGCCGACTCCCCTTCGGCCGATCTGTGGAGGACACTCATGGGAACCGGACTCTTCGAATCCCGCAGCTGGCTCGCCGAGGGCTTCCGCGACCAGGGCCGGGTGCAGACGCACGTCGAGAAACTGTTGCAGGTCCTCGACACCCGGCACATCCCTCTCACCGAAACCCAGCGCGAGCGCATCGTCTCGTGTAAGGACAGCGAGCTGCTGAATCGCTGGTTCGTCCGCGCGGTGACGGCCGGGTGCGCCGAAGAGGTGTTCGAGGCGGCGGGGGGCGAGGGGACCTCCGGGGGCTGACCCGCATGGCGTGCCGGGAATGCGGGGACCCGTGCGGAACGCTGTGCGTGACGGAGGTGCACGAATGAGCGACAGCGCGGAGTACCGGACCGAGCACGACTCGATGGGTGAGGTGCGGGTTCCGGCGCACGCCAAGTGGCGGGCGCAGACGCAGCGGGCCGTGGAGAACTTTCCCGTCAGCGGGCAGCGGCTGGAGCGCGCGCACATCGAGGCGCTGGCCCGGATCAAGGCGGCGGCGGCCGTGGTGAACGCGCGGCTCGGGGTGCTGGACGAGGAGCGGGCCGAGGCCATCCGTGCGGCGGCCGAAGAGGTCGCGCGGGGGGACTGGGACGAGCACTTCCCCGTCGACGTCTTCCAGACCGGTTCCGGCACCTCCTCGAACATGAACATGAACGAGGTGCTGGCGACGCTGGCCACCGAGCGCCTGGGCGGCGCAGGCGGCCCAAGCGGCCCAAGCGGCCCAAGCGGCGCCTCCGGCGAGCCGGTGACCGTCCACCCGAACGACCACGTCAACGCCAGCCAGTCGTCCAACGACGTGTTCCCCTCCTCGCTGCACATCGCCGCGACGGCCGCGGTGACGGCGGATCTCGTTCCGGCGCTGGAGCATCTGGCCGTCTCGCTGGAGGCGAAGGCGAGCGAATTCGCCCAGGTCGTGAAGTCGGGGCGTACGCACCTGATGGACGCGACGCCCGTCACGCTCGGCCAGGAGTTCGGGGGCTACGCGGCGCAGATGCGGTACGGCGTCGAGCGGCTGCGCGCCACCCTGCCCCGGCTGGCGGAACTGCCTTTGGGCGGTACGGCGGTGGGTACCGGCATCAACACCCCGCCCGGCTTCGCGCCCGCCGTCATCGAGGAGGTCGCGCGGGCCACGGGCCTGCCGCTGACCGAGGCACGGGATCACTTCGAGGCGCAGGGGGCGCGGGACGCGCTGGTGGAGACCTCCGGGCAGCTGCGCACGGTCGCGGTGGGTCTCACGAAGATCTCCAACGACCTGCGGTGGATGGCCTCCGGGCCCCGCACGGGGCTGGCGGAGATCGCGTTGCCCGACCTCCAGCCCGGCTCCTCGATCATGCCGGGGAAGGTCAACCCGGTGATCCCGGAGGCGGTACTGATGGTCGCGGCGCAGGTCACGGGGAACGACGCGACGGTCGCCGCGGCGGGCGCCGCGGGCAACTTCGAGCTGAACGTGATGCTGCCCGTCATCGCCAAGAACCTGCTGGAGTCCGTGCGGCTGCTCTCGAACGCCTCGCGGCTGCTGGCGGACCGCACGGTCGACGGCATCACCGCGAACGCGGAGCGGGCGCGCACGTACGCGGAGTCGTCGCCCTCCGTCGTCACGCCGCTGAACAAGTACCTCGGGTACGAGAACGCGGCGGCGGTCGCGAAGAAGGCGCTGGCCGAGGAGCTGACCATTCGTGAAGCGGTGCTGAGCGGCGGGTACGTGGAGCGGGGCGAGCTGACGCGCGCGCAGTTGGACGAGGCGCTGGACGTGCTGCGGATGACGCACCCCTGACGGTCGCACACGGCCCTGCTGGTGCCGCGCCGGCGCCCTGTCGGTCCCGGCCCGGACGGCGCCCCGGCACACGTGCGGTCGGCCCGTACGGTGTCCCGCCGGGCTTGCGGCGCAGCTCACGGCGGGCCTGTGGGGTGGGCGCCTAGGATCTCGTCATGACAGCGGAACAGGCGGCGACGACGCAGCGCTGGCCCACGGGAACCCCGATCCTGTGGCGCTACCGCGCCAACGGCGGCGCACACCCCCACATCTGCCGTCCCGTCACCGTCGTCCAGGACACCGCCGAGCTGCTGGCGGTGTGGATGGCGCCCGGCACGCTGTGTGTGCGGCCCGAGTTGGCGGACGGTACGCCGTTGCACCGCGAACCACTGGCCACCCGGTACACCAAGCCCCGCAGGGCGGCTTTCACCCGCTGGTTCGGCATGGGTGTGCTCAAGCTGGCGCGGCCGGACGAGCCGTGGTCGGTGTGGCTGTTCTGGGAGCGCGGCTGGCGGTTCAAGAACTTCTACGTGAACCTGGAGGAGCCGCGGCTGCGCTGGCCGGGCGGTATCGACTCCGAGGACCACTTCCTGGACATCGAGGTGTGGCCGGACGGGGGCTGGGAGTGGCGGGACGAGGACGAGTTCGCCGAGGCCCAGCGGGTGGGGCTGATGTCGGATGCGCAGGCGGCGCAGGTGCGTGCGGCCGGGCGGCGGGCCGTCGAGGCGGTAGGCGCCTGGGGCTCCCCGTTCGCGGACGGCTGGGAGTGGTGGCGGCCCGATCCGGCCTGGCCGGTGCCCGAGTTGCCCGACGACTGGGACAGGCCGCCGCCCGACGCGTGCCCGCACCGGGCTGACGGTGCCCCTTGATACGCCCCCATACTGCAAACGTAGGATCAACCTCCGTACGAAATGCGCCGCACAACTCCTCGCACCCCCCGGGGATTTGACCGGCAGCCAGGAAGGAGCCCAGCCGTGAGCAGCTCTGCGGGTTTTGGGGCTAGCCGGACAGCCGGGTCAGGTGCCGGGGCGTATGACGGTTTTGACCGTACGCATATCGACAGAACGGGTCAGTCCGAGGCTTTCGACGCGATAGGGGACCGGTACGACGAGGCGTTTCCGCACAAGGAGGGCCAGATCGCCGGTACCGCGTGGCTGTCCGACCTGCTGCCGCCCGGCTCCAGGGTGCTCGACGTGGGCTGCGGCACGGGATTGCCCACGGCACGCCAGCTGGCGGACGCGGGGCACAAGGTGGTCGGTGTCGATCTGTCGTCGTCGATGCTGAAGCTGTGCCGCGACAACGTTCCGGAGAGCGAGTGCCGCAAGCTGGACGTCGCCGATCTGGAGTCGGCTCGCCTGGGCCCGTTCGACGGTGTCGTCGCCTTCTTCTCGCTGCTGATGCTGCCCCGCGCCGAGATCCCCTTCGCGCTGCGGGCCCTGCACGGTCAGCTGCGCGGCGAGGGGCCGCTGGTCCTGGGCATGGTGGAAGCGGACGTGAACGATTTCGCCATTCCGTTCCTGGGCCACGCGATCCGGGTATCCGGCTACCTGCGGGACGAATGGCGCGCGGTGGTCCAGGACGCGGGATTCGACATCGTGGAGGAGGACGCACGCGCGTACGCTCCTGCGAGCACGGACATACCGCCCGAGATTCAGCTCTTCCTGCACTGCCGACGACGCCCATAGACCGCTAGCCCGCGACACCGCGGGCGCCTGGCGCTGGGCGTGCGCCGACGCGCAGCCCCGGATGGATGGAAACCGAACGCGTGACGGAGCACGAGAAGCCTGCGGCGAGCAGCACCGCCGAGCCGACGCCGCCCGAGCCACCCGGCTCCCCGGGCCTGGACCGCGCCGGCTCCGCCGGCGAGCCCACGGGCGCCACGGGTCCCGCCCGCACCACCGGCAGCACGAGCCCCGGTGACGAGGCGGCGGCCCCGCGCGGCCGTGACGCCGTCCCCGCGCAGGCCCAGCCGCACCCCCCGCAGCCCGGGGCGGAGCCACGGCCGGCGCCCGGCACCCGGTCCGGGCCCGCCTCCGCGGCGCCGACGCGGGGGCCGGGACCGGGGACGGGTAACGGCGCCGACGGCAGTGAGCGCTCCGAGCGGGAGCGCCGGGGCGGGGACCGGCTGCGGTTCGTCGGCGCGGCGACCCGGCGCATCGCCCGCGGCGTCGACCTGGACGAGACGGTTCTGGGGCTGTGCCGCGCCAGCGTGCCCGCCTACTCCGACGCCATCCTCGTCTACCTGCGCGACCCGCTCCCGGTGGGCGACGAGCGCCCCACAGGACCCTTCGTCCTGCGGCTGAGGCGCAGCGACCGCATCCCCGACGACCCGCTGACCGCCCAGGCCCTGCAGGCCGCCCAGACGGTCGCCCCCGGCGCGGGAACCGCGCCCGAGACCGCCGAGCACTCCGGGCAGGGCGCGAGCGGCAGCGCGGGCCTCGCGTTCGGCATGGTCTCCGGCATGGCGGCCGGCGCGGCCGGTACCACCGCGGCGCAGCTCGCCGAGGTGCGCCCCGGCGGGCCCCTCGCCGAGGTGCTGCGCGGCGTACGCCCCGTCTTCGCCGACTCCCCGGCGGCCAGCGCCGCGCTGCCCGAGCTCCTCGGCCCCGACCGCGAGGTGCCGGCGGGCAACCGTGCCATCCTGGCTCCGCTGCGCGGCCGGCGCAGAGTCATCGGGGCCGCGGTCTTCCTCCGCCGCCCCGACCGTCCCGCGTTCGAGCCGGACGACCTGCTGATCGCGGCCCAGTTGGCGACGCACACGGCGCTGGGCGTCGACAAGGCGGTCCTCTACGGGCGCGAGGCCTACATCGCCGACGAGCTCCAGCGCACGATGCTGCCCGACGCGTTGCCGCAGCCCACCGGGGTGCAGCTGGCCAGCCGCTACCTTCCGGCGGCCGAGACCGCGCGCGTCGGCGGCGACTGGTACGACGCCATTCCGCTGCCGGGCTCACGCGTGGCGCTGGTCGTCGGTGACGTGATGGGCCACTCGATGACCTCCGCCGCGATCATGGGCCAGCTGCGCACCACCGCGCAGACCCTGGCGGGGCTCGACCTGCCGCCGCAGGAGGTACTGCACCACCTGGACGAGCAGGCACAGCGGCTGGGCAGCGACCGCATGGCCACCTGCCTGTACGCCGTCTACGACCCGGTGGCGCACCGCATCGTCGTCGCCAACGCGGGCCATCCGCCGCCGGTGATGCTGCACCGGGGCGGGCGCGCGGAGGTGCTGCGGATACCCGCGGGCGCGCCGATCGGCGTGGGCGGCGTCGACTTCGAGGCCGTCGAACTGGACGCCCCCGCGGGTGCGACGCTGCTGCTCTACACCGACGGTCTCGTCGAGTCGCGGCAGCGCGACGTGTGGACCGGCATCGAGCACCTGCGCGAGAAGCTGGCCGCCACCGCGCGGCTCACCCGGCCGGGCGCGGCAGCCCCGCTGGAACCGCTGTGCGACGAGGTGCTGGACATCGTCGGGCCCGGCGACCGTGACGACGACATCGCGCTGCTGGCCGCCCGGTTCGACGGGATCGCGCCCAGCGACGTGGCGTACTGGTTCCTCGACCCGCGCGCCCAGACCGCGCGGCAGGCACGGCGGCTCGCCCGCAGGGCGCTGGCGCGCTGGGGCCTGGAGGAGCTGTCGGACTCGGTCGAGCTGCTCGTCAGCGAGATCGTCACGAACGCGGTGCGGTACGCGGAACGTCCCATCACCTTGCGGCTGCTGCGGACGGACACGCTGCGCTGCGAGGTCGGCGACGACGTGCCGCAGTTGCCGCGGCTCCGTCAGGCGCGCGCCACCGACGAGGGCGGGCGCGGTCTGTACCTGGTCAACCGGCTGGCGCGCCGCTGGGGGGCCACTCGCCTGTCGACCGGCAAGGTCGTCTGGTTCGAACTCCCCTGCCCTGAGCCCACGCCGAAGACACCACCGGAACTGTGACGTTTCCGCCGGCCTGAGCTGCGCTCGGGCAGCCTGCGCGGCCTTTCCGTCGCGCAGCCCCCGGCCCCGCGGGCGGCAACGAAACCGGCCCGCACCCGGGGTGGCCGGCCCTCGCGGGGGCCAACGTGTCGAGCCCGGGTGCGGGCCGGTGGGCGCTGCGCACTGCGCAGTCGTGCCGTCAGGCGCTGAGGGCGGCCTCGGCGTCCAGGGTGGCGCCGACCGCCTGCACGACGGCGGCGATCTTGAAGGCCTCCTGGATCGTCTCGCGGTCCACACCGGCCTTGCGCAGCACCTGCTCGTGCGAGTCGAGGCACTGCCCGCAGCCGTTGATCGCGGAGACGGCGAGCGACCACAGCTCGAAGTCGGTCTTCTCGACACCGGGGTTGCCGATGACGTTCATCCGCAGCCCGGCACGGAGCGTGCCGTACTCCGGGTCCGACAGCAGGTGCCGGGTGCGGTAGAAGACGTTGTTCATCGCCATGACGGCAGCGGCCGACTTCGCCGCGGTGTGGGCCTCCGCGCTCAGGTTCTCCCTGGCCTCCGGCTCCAGCGCGCGCAGCACGATGCCGGAGCGGGACGCGATGGCGCAGGCCAGCACGGTGCCCCAGAGCTGCTGCTTGGGCAGCTCGGAGTTGCCTATGACGGAGCCGAGGTTGAGCTTGAGGTCCTTCGCGTAGTCCGGAAGGGCCTGCTTCAGGTCATCGAGAGCCATGGTCGGTCACTCACCCGCCAGCAGCTTGACCGGGTCGAGGGTCTCCTCGCCCTGGGTCCAGTTGCAGGGGCACAGCTCGTCGGTCTGCAGCGCGTCGAGGACCCGCAGGACCTCCTTGGGGTTACGGCCGACGGAGCCCGCGGTCACCATCGTGAACTGGATCTCGTTGTTCTGGTCCACGATGAAGACGGCGCGCTGCGCGAAGCCGTCCTCGCCCTCGATGCCGAGCGCGCGCATCAGCTCGTGCTTGGAGTCGGCCATCATCGGGAAGGGCAGGTCGGTCAGGTCCGGGTGGTCCTTGCGCCAGGCGTGGTGCACGA
Organism: Streptomyces sp. PU-14G; assembly: GCF_041028275.1. Taxonomy (NCBI): domain Bacteria; kingdom Bacillati; phylum Actinomycetota; class Actinomycetes; order Kitasatosporales; family Streptomycetaceae; genus Streptomyces; species Streptomyces sp. PU-14G. The sequence goes on along the minus strand of NZ_JASKYT010000187.1, from coordinate 3,000 downwards.
ACTCCGAGTCACCGGAGAAGCCGAGGATCTGGGCGTCGCGGTCGGCGAACTCGTCGTTCAGCTTGCCGAAGGCGGAGATCTCCGTCGGGCAGACGAAGGTGAAGTCCTTGGGCCACGCGAAGACGATTTTCCACTTGCCCTCGTAGGTCTTGTGGTTGATCGTCTCGAACTCGCTGCCCTTCTCCAGGGAGACGCAGGCAGTCAGTTCGAACTCGGGGAACTTGTCACCGACGGTGAGCACGTACACACTCCTTGCACTTGCGGCCAGGATGCCCAGTTTGTGCGCATTCCTGGAGGTTGGTCGAAACCACCTAACCACATGCGGCATTGATCGCGGAAATAGCTACAGTTGGTGTGGTTGATTGGAGTGACTTATCAGTGACCGCACCGACCGCGCAGTCCGTGCCCGCGCAGCCCGTGCACCCGGCCCCCGCCGCCCCGTCCGCGCAGCCGCCGCGCGCCGCCCGCACCAGGCAGCCCAGCGTCTCCCAGCTGCGGGCTTTCGTCGCAGTGGCCGAGCACCTGCACTTCCGGGAGGCCGCCGCCGCCATCGGCATGAGCCAGCCCGCGCTCTCGGGCGCTGTCGCCGCGCTGGAGGAGACGCTGGGGGTCCAACTGCTGGAGAGAACCACCCGAAAGGTGCTGCTCTCCCCCGCCGGTGAGCGGATGGCAACCCGTGCCCGCGCCGTGCTGCACGCCATGGGACAGCTCATGGAGGAGGCGGAGGCGGCGCAGGCTCCCTTCACCGGCGTGCTGCGCCTGGGGGTGATCCCCACGGTCGCCCCGTACCTGCTGCCGACCGTGCTCGGTCTCGTCCACCGGCGCTACCCCGACCTGGACCTCCAGGTCCACGAGGAGCAGACCGACTCGCTGCTGGAGGGGCTCGGGCAGGGCCGCCTCGACCTGCTGCTGTGCGCGGTGCCGCTCGCGGCGCCGTGGGTGCGGGAGATACCCCTCTTCGACGAGGACTTCGTGCTCGTCACCCCGCACGATCATCCGGCGGCCGGGCGGAGCGACCTGCCGCGCTCGATGCTGCGCGAGCTGGATCTGCTGCTGCTGGACGAGGGGCACTGCCTGCGCGATCAGGCGCTCGACATCTGCCGCGAGGCGGGCCGCACCGAGTCGACCGGTGTGACCACCAGCGCGGCCGGCCTCTCCACCCTGGTGCAACTGGTGGCCGGTGACATGGGCGTCACCCTGCTGCCGCAGACCGCGGTCCGCGTGGAGACCGGGCGCAACGCCTCGCTGCAAACGGCCCGCTTCGCCGATCCCGCGCCCTCGCGGCGCATCGCGCTGGCCACCAGGGAAGGCGCGGCGCGGGAAGAGGAGTTCCGCGCGTTCGGGGACGCCCTGCGCGCCGCGCTGGCGACGCTTCCCGTGCGCCCCGCGCTGCCGTGATCCGGGGTGCTCACTCCTCGCGGGGCGGCCGGCCCCTGCGCGGGTGCGGCCGGGTCCCCCGGGGCAGGCGGCCGGCCTCTTTGAGGGCCCGGCGCAGGAGGTAGTCGATCTGCGCGTTGGTGGAGCGCAGTTCGTCGGCGGCCCAGCGGGCGAGCGCGTCGTGCATCGCGGGGTCGAGCCGCAGCAGCACCTGCTTGCGCTGCCGCGGCTTCCGCCGCGCGGGCTGCGGGCCCTCGGGATCGGGCGCCGCCTCGGCCTCCTCGCCCGAGGCGGCGTCCTCGCCGTCGTCCGTCACTGGTAGAGCGATCCGGTGTTCATCACGGGCTGCGGGGAGCGGTCGCCGCACAGCACGACCAGCAGGTTGCCGACCATGCTGGCCTTGCGCTCCTCGTCCAGCTCCACGAAGTCCTGGGCCGTGATCCTGGCCAGCGCGTCCTCGACCATGCCGCAGGCGCCTTCCACGATCTTCTGGCGGGCGGCGACGACGGCGCCCGCCTGCTGCCGCTGGAGCATGGCGGAGGCGATCTCGGGCGCGTAGGCGAGGTGGGTGAAGCGGGACTCGACGATGGTCACGCCGGCCGCGCGGACGCGCGCGGTCAGTTCGGCGGCCAGCTTCTCGGTGATCTCCTCGGCGTTGCCGCGCAGCGAGAGACCGGCCTCGTCGTGTGCGTCGTACGGGTACTCGATGGCGATGTGCCTCACCGCCGCCTCGGTCTGCGTGGAGACGAACTCGACGTAGTCGTCCACCGAGAAGGTGGCCTGTGCGGTGTCGCGCACCTGCCAGACGACGACGGCGGCGAGCTCGATCGGGTTGCCGTAGGCGTCGTTGACCTTCAGGACCGCCGTCTCGTGGTTGCGCACCCGGGTGGAGATCTTGCTGCGGCTGGTGAGCGGGTTGACCCAGCGCAGACCGTCCGCGCGGATCGTACCGGTGTAGCGGCCGAACAGCTGGACGACCCGGGCCTCACCCGGCGCCACCATGTTCAGCCCCGCCATCCCGAAGACGGAGCCGATCACCACGACGATGCCGACGACGAGCAGCGTCACGCCCGCGGCCCCCTGGCCGTCCGAGGCCATGCCGCCGCCCAGGACGGTGGCACCGACGCCGAGCAGGAAGCCGATCAGGCCCAGTAGCAGGGCGAGCCCGCCGGGGATGCTGTGGGCGCTCGTCTCCCGCACTTCAGGAGCGGGCATCTCGGGTGCGTCGGTCGGCTGGGCGTAGGTCATCGCTCTCCCCCGTTCTCTCCGGTGTCCGGCGCGCGTCCGGTCGAGACGGCGCGCCCTATCAATATGCTATCACTTTAGCGGCTGGGGCCGGTCCTCGCCAGTACGAGGGGTGACGAGGAACGGCCCCGGCCGCGAGCGCGGGAGACGGAAACGGGCCCGGTGGGCAACCCCCTCGACCCCCGCTGCGTCCGCTGACGGGGACGACCGATACTGGACGGTCGGCACCATCACTGCGGTGAGCGCACCGGACGGGAAAGAGGACCATGGGGCAGGTCGCGGACAGACAGCTCGCACCGCCCCGCCGCATACCCCCGCCGCGCCGCCCCCTGCCCCCCCCCCTTTAGCGGCTGGGGCCGGTCCTCGCCAGTACGAGGG
>NZ_JASKYT010000186.1:0-15945 GCF_041028275.1 Streptomyces sp. PU-14G | reverse complement strand
GGCGCGCTCGGTCGCGTTGGGCTGGTCGTTGGTGCAGGACGGGCCGGGGTGGGGGGTGGCAGGAGGGCGGCCCTCTGAGCCGGTGGGCGGAGCCCCGGTGGAGCAGCCGGTGCCCGGCCGCCGTCCCGGCGCCGCGAACGGGCCGGGTGCCGGGACGGGAACAGGCGCCGGGTAGTGCGGGGGAGGTCAGACGCCGGAAGGGGTCACCTGAGCATGGCCGCCTTCTCGAACATCACCTCGGCGACACCGTTGGCCCACAGCTGTTCGACCTGGGCGCGCTCGGTCGCGTTGGGCTGGTCGTTGGTGCAGGACGGGCCGGGGCCGCCACCGGACATCAGTTCGCTGCAGGGGCCGGAGTAGTTGTCCGGCAGGCCGAGCACGTGGCCGGTCTCATGCGCGACGACCCGGTTGGAGTCGTACTGCTGGTTCTGCGCGTAGTCGAGGAAGATGTAGCCGCTGCCGTGCCCGTCGGTGTAGGCGTAGCTGCCGCGCGAGTCGTTGCCCTCGCGGTAGTCGAAGCTGGCGCCGCTGCCCTCCGCGAGCTGCACGTTCTGGACGGCGGAGTTCCACACGGCGGCGCTGTTGGCTATCTGGCTGCGGAAGCTGGGCGCCCCGCTCGCGTCGTACTTGACGGTGACCTGCTGGAAGCCGGGCTTCTCCCCCTGCTTCTTGAGGGCCTCCTTGACGATGAACTTGAAGAACTCCTGGTTCTGGCGGTCGCTCTCCCCGGTGTAGCCCTGCGTGCTGCCCGCTTCGGTGTGCGAGGTGGCGGCGACCGGGGCGTGGGAGTCGGTGGTACCGGCGTCGGCGGCGGTTGCGGGGACGGCGCCGAGGCCGAGGGCGACGGTCGTGCCGAGACCGAGCGCCGCGGACAGAACAGAAGTGCGGTATCTCATGGGGGGTCTCCTCGAGGTCCGAGGAACCGGCGCCGCTCGGACGTGGCGTGGGGGGCGCCGCCGGTCCCTGGGGTCGGATTCTGGGGACGGATTCTCGCTGCGGGAGAGTCTGTTCGAGCGGACGGCGTTCCGGAATGATGCCAGGTGGCGATAGGGCGGGGTTATCACCTCGCGCGCCGGACACCCCGTCTTCCCGGCGGGACCGGGGCGGGCGGCCGGTGTTCGTTCACCGCGCCGTGGCCGCCGCTTCGCGGCCCCGTCGCCGTCTGGTACGACCACTGACACCGCCGCTATGCTCCCAGGCGTGGAGCTCGAAGTGAGGCATCTTCGTGCACTGTGCGCGATAGCCGACACCGGCAGCGTGCACAAGGCGGCCCGCCAACTCGGCATGACCCAGCCGTCGTTGACAACCCAGCTGCGCCGCATCGAGCAGGCAGTCGGCGGTCAGCTCTTCACCCGGCAGCGCACCGGCAGCAAGCCCACCCCGCTCGGCCGCACCGTCCTCACCCGCGCCCGGCCGATCGTCGCGCAGATGACGGAACTGGTCCGCGAGGCCAAGGACGCCGCGGGCCTCGGCCCCGGCGGGCCCGGGGCGCGGCTGCGGCTCGGCAGCACCGGCAGCAGGGCCGTCCCCGGCTGGCTGCGGCGCCTCCACGAGAGGCTTCCCGAGCGCGACATCACCTTCCAGACCGACGTCTCCGCCAACACCCTGCTGCGCATGGTGGCGGGGAACCAGCTCGACGCCGCCTTCGTGCACGAGGTTGAGGGCTCGCCGCTGCGGGTGCCCGACGGCGTCGAACTCCGCGTCCTGGTACGCCGCGAGCCCCAGTTCGTGGCCGTCCCCGAGCCCCACCCGGCGGCCCGCGCCGGACGAGCCGTCGCACTCGTCGAACTGGCGGACCAGAAATGGATGGTCGACCCGTCCGTCGACGGGGACTGGGACGGGCTGCGGCGGGTGTTCGCGGACGCGGGCGTCGACCCGCGGATCGTGTACGGCGACTACCTGTCCGCCGGCGACCTGGTGGCGGCGGGCGAGGTCGTCACGCCCTGCCAGCCCACCTCTCAGCCGCGGCCCGGCATGTCCATCGTCCCCCTGGAGGGGGACCCGCTCGGGGTGCGGCTCGTCGTCGGCTTCCGCCGCGGGACGGGGCTCGGCGAGGAGGGCGACGCCGTCTTCGCCGCCCTGCGGGCCTCCTACGAGGCGGTCGCCTGGTCGAGCCCCGCCTACGCCCGCTGGCTGACCACTCCAGACTCCGTTCGGGGGGACCTCCACCCAGACCCCCGGTCCTCAATCGCCGGACAGGCTGATTTCAGCCTGTCCGGCGATTGAGGACGAGCGAAGCGATTCCGGGGGGTGTGGGGGGCGGAGCCCCCCGGATAGAGAGCACCCCTCGGGGGTGGGCGGCCCCACTAGAAAGGGCAGGTCATGGGGGGCCACCCCCCAGGTGCGGGGGTATCAGCGCATGAGGGGCCCACCCCAGGGGCTGGGGTATCAGCGGAAGGCGGGCCGCTCAGGGTCAAAGTCGGCCAAGCCCTCCGCAGGAGAGGACGCCGAGGCATACCACCGCCGAGGAATCCGCCCGGCCCGAAACGCGAGCCGCCCCGCCTCGACAGCACACCGCATGCCCGCCGCCATGAGAGCGGGCTCCTGGGCCCGCGTCACCGCGGAGGCCAGCATCACGGCGGAGCAGCCGAGTTCCATGGCGAGGGCGACGTCGGAGGCGGTGCCGGCCCCGGCGTCCAGGATGACGGGGATCGTGGCCCGTTCGGTGATGAGGTGGAAGTTGTGGGGGTTGCGGATGCCGAGTCCGGACCCGATGGGGGAGCCGAGCGGCATGATCGCGGCGCAGCCGACGTCCTCGAGTTTGCGGGCGAGGACGGGGTCGTCGTTGGTGTAGGGCAGCACGGTGAAGCCGTCGTCGACCAGGGTCTCGGCGGCGTCGAGGAGTTCGACGGGGTCGGGCAGCAGGGTGCGTTCGTCGGCGATGACCTCGAGCTTGACCCAGTCGGTGCCCAGCGCTTCGCGCGCGAGCCGCGCGGTGAGCACGGCTTCTCCCGCCGTGTAGCAGCCCGCGGTGTTGGGCAGGACGCGGATGCCGTGCCGTTCGAGTACGGACAGTACGGAGCCGCTGACGGACGGGTCGAGGCGCCGCATGGCGACGGTGGTCAGTTCGGTGCCCGAGGCGAGCAGGGATTTCTCCAGCACGTCCAGGCTGGGGGCGCCGCCGGTGCCCATGATCAGGCGGGAGTTGAGGGTGGTGTCGCCTATGGTCAGCGGATCGTCGGCCATGGTGGTGCTCAGCCTCCCTGGACTGCGGTGAGTACTTCGACGCGGTCGCCCTCGCCGAGCGCGGTGGTGGCCCAGCTGCCGCGGGGGACGACGTCCTCGTTGAGCGCGGCGGCCACCCCTGAGGGTGCGGCGGTGAGGGCGGTCACGAGCTGGTCGAGGGTGGTCCCCTCCGTCAGCCGGCGGGGTTCGCCGTTGACGGAGACGGTGACCTGCGCGGTGGTGGAGGTCATGCGGTCTGCTCCTGCGGCTCGGGGGCGGGGGACGTGGCGAAGCGGTCCGGGGTGAACGCCCGGGCGAGGGGCGGCAGCTCGCCGTCGGCCAGCAGCTCGGCCAGCACGTCGCCGGTGAGCGGGGTGAGCAGCACGCCGTTGCGGTGGTGTCCGGTGGCCAGGTGGAGCCCGGGCAGGGCGGTGGGGCCGAGCAGGGGCGCGTTGTCGGGGGAGCTGGGGCGCAGGCCCGCGACGGTTTCGGCCAGTGGCAGTTCGGTGACGCCGGGCACGAGTTCGTGCGCGTCCCGCAGCAGTTCGTAGACGCCGCCCGCGGTGACGGTGGTGTCCCAGCCCAGTTCCTCGCTGGTGGCGCCGACGACCAGTTCGCCGTTCTCGCGCGGCACCAGGTAGAGCGCCCCGCCGCGGACGACGGCGCGGACGGTCCGGGAGAGGAACGGCCCGCGGGCGCCACCGGACGCCGGCATCCGCAGCCGCAGCACCTGGCCCTTGACGGGGCGGACCGGCACCGGCACGTGGGCGGGCACGCCGTCGAGCGTGCCGCTGCGCGAGCCGAGCGCGAGGACGGTCTGGCCAGCGGACACCTCGCCGCCGTCGGCGGTGGCGGCGCCCACGGCCCGGCCGCCGGCGACCAGGAGCCGCCTCGCCGTGGTCCGCCGGAAGGCGACTCCCGCGTGTGCGCAGGCCCGCAGCAGGGCCGCGGCCAGGCGGCGCGGGTCGATCTGGTGGTCGCCGTCGACGCGGACCCCGCCGCGTACGGACGGCGCCAGCATCGGCTCCAGGCGGCGGCATTCGCGCCCGGTCAGCCACTCGGAGCGCAGGCCGCACCGCTGTTGCAGCGCGTGCAGCTCGCTCAGGTGGGCGCGGTCGTCGGCGTCGAGCGCGACGGCGAGGGTGCCGCAGGCGCGGTGGCCGACGTCGAGTCCTGACGCCTCTTCCAGCTCGGCGACGAAGCCGGGGTAGCGGGCGGCGGAGGCGAGGTTGAGGTCGAGGAGTGTCTCCTCGCCGTAGTGCAGTTCGGTGACGGCCGCGAGCATGCCGGCCGCGACCTGTGCCGCGCCGCCGCCGGGCTCGGGGTCGACGACGGTGACGCGTAGCCCGCGCCGGGCGGCGCGCCAGGCGGTGACCAGGCCGATGAGGCCGCCGCCGAGGACGAGGACGTCGGGGTGGCCCGAGTGCGTGTCGCGCATGGGGATGCCGCTGCTCCCTTCGCCGGAATGACCCGGATCAGGTTCGGACGGTCGGAGGCCGTCTCAGCCTCCCTCTCAGCCCGGTGCGTCCGGGCTCCCGCGTGTGCTGGGTGTACGGGGGCCAGCCTACTGCGGTGCTCAGCCCCGGGGTAAGGGCCTCGGCCGGTGGTCGTAGCCGATCCCGGTCGGCCGTCCGAGGGCGGGCGGGCCCCACCGGCATACAGTGAGCGCGTGAGTGGGAGCGGAGAGCAGCAGCGGGTCGTGATCGTGGGTGCCGGCATGGCGGGGGTGCAGACCGCCGTGCAGCTGCGGGAGCAGGGCTGGCCGGGGTCGGTGCGGCTGATCGGCGCCGAGCCGCACGCCCCCTACGACCGGCCGCCGCTGTCGAAGGCCGTGCTGCTGGGCACCGGCGAGGAGACCGAGGCGCCGCTCTTCGACATCGACTTCGCCGGTCTGGACATCGAGCTGGAGCTGGGCCGCGCCGTCACGGGGCTGCGTGCGGACGAGCGGCTGCTGGTCACCGACGCGGGACCCGTGCACTACGACCGCCTGGTCGTGGCGACCGGCGCGGAGCCGGTGGCGCTGCCCGGCAGCGAGGGTGTGCCGGGGGTGCACCTGCTGCGCACCCTGGACGATGCCAGGCGGCTGCGTCCGGTGCTGGCCGAGCGCGCCCGTGTCGTCGTGGTGGGGGCGGGCTGGATCGGTGCGGAGTTCGCGACGGCGGCGCGTGAGCGCGACTGCGAGGTGACGGTGGTCGAGGCCGCCGGCACGCCGCTGCCCGGCGCCCTGCCCGCGCTGGTCTCGGAGCCGATGCGGGCCTGGTACGCGCAGGCCGGGGTGGAGCTGCGTACCGGTGTGGCCGTCTCGGGCGTCGAGCGGGGTGCGGTGCTGCTGGCCGACGGGGACAGGCTGGCGGCCGGCGCGGTCGTCGTCGGCATCGGCGCCCGCCCGGCCACCGGATGGCTGCGCGACTCCGGTGTCGAGCTGGGCCCCGACGGTGCGGTGCGCGCCGACTCCCGGCTGCGCGCTTCCCTGGCCGGGGTGTACGCGGTGGGGGACTGCGCCTCCTTCCCGTCGGCCCGCTACGGCGAGCGGCTGCTGGTCCACCACTGGGACAACGCGCTCCAGGGGCCGCGTACGGTGGCCGCGAACCTGCTGGCCGAGGGGCATGCCGACGGCGCGGCCGACAGCGTCGACTACGACCCGGTGCCGTATTTCTGGTCCGAGCAGTTCGGCCGCTTCGTGCAGTACGCGGGGCACCACGGCGAGGGCGACGAGCTGGTGTGGCGCGGTGATCCGGGCGGTGCCGCCTGGAGCGTGTGCTGGCTGCGCGGTGAGCGGCTGGCCGCGCTGCTGGCGGTCGGCCGTCCGCGCGATCTCGCGCAGGGCCGCAAGCTGATCCAGCAGGGCGCGGCCGTGGACCCGGTGCTGGTCGGCGACGCGGCCGTCGCCCTGAAGAAGGCCGCGCGGTAGTGACCGTCACTCCTGGATGGCAGTCTGGGGACCGTGACCGAGATTGACGCAAAGACCGATGCTCTCGTTCCCGCCTGGCTCACCCTGCCCGAGGTCGCCGAGCGGCTCGACGTCGAAGTGACCCGCGTGCGGCAGCTCGTGAAGGAGGGGCAGCTGCTCGCCGTCCGGCGCGAGGCCGAGTCCGGGAACAGGGTGCTGCAGGTTCCCGCCGCCTTCCTCGGCGAGGGCCGGATCGTGAAGGGCCTGACCGGCACGATCACGCTGCTGCGGGACGACGGGTTCAGCGATGAGGAGATGCTGGAGTGGCTGTTCACGGAGGACGAGTCGCTGCCGGGGTCGCCGGTGACGGCCCTGCGGGAGAACAGGGGCACGGAGGTCAAGCGCCGCGCCCAGGCCCTGGCCGTCTGAGCGGCTGAACCGAGGCGGCGGCACGTGCGCCGCCGCCGCACGCACCATCGCACATCCACCGGGTGCACGGGCCGTCCTCGGTCCGTGCACCCCCTCCTGGGGGGAAGTACACCGCCATGTCCCGCACCTCGCCCGCCGCCGTCTCGCCGCCCACCGCCCGCGAGCGGCTCGCCGACGCCCGGCTGTACCTGTGCACCGACGCGCGCAAGGAGCAGGGCGATCTGCCCGAGTTCCTCGACGCGGTGCTGGCGGGCGGTGTGGACATCGTCCAGCTGCGCGACAAGGGCATGGAGGCGGCCGAGGAGCTGGAGCACCTCGCCGTCTTCGCCGACGCCTGCCGCCGGCACGGCGCGCTGCTCGCCGTCAACGACCGGGCCGACGTGGCGCACGCCGCCGCCTCCGACGTGCTCCACCTCGGCCAGGGCGACCTGCCGGTGCCCGCGGCCCGGACGCTGCTGGGCGGTGAGGTGCTGATCGGCCGCTCCACCCACGCGGCGGCCGAGGCCGACGCGGCGCTGCGCGAGCCCGGTGTCGACTACTTCTGCACGGGCCCCTGCTGGCCGACGCCCACCAAGCCGGGCCGCCCGGCACCGGGGCTTGATCTCGTCCGTCACACCGCGGCCAGGACGGCGGGGGAGCCGGCAGCGCGGCCGTGGTTCGCGATCGGCGGTATCGACGCCGGGAATCTCGATCAGGTGCTGGAGGCAGGGGCCCGCAGGGCGGTCGTCGTCCGTGCGCTCACCCGGGCCGACGACCCGGGGGAGGCCGCCGCCTCGTTCGCCGGGCGGCTGCGGGAGGCGGCCGAAGGCGACAAAACGGGCGCGGCTCGGTAACACGGAGTCGCTCGGCTGTCCACCAGGTGGACATCGGCCATCCGGTAACCGGACAGAACCGCCTTTACCGTCTCCGCGCCGAGCCGCTGCGCAGGCCAGGCCGTTAGCCTGCATGCATGGCCATCGGTATCTCAGCTCCCAGGACAGACCGTCCGCCGACCGTGCGTGACAAGCTCGCGAGCGGCGAGCAGTCCTTCTCCTTCGAGTTCTTCGCGCCGAAGACCGAGAAGGGCGAGCGGACGCTGTGGAACGCGCTGCGTCGGATCGAGGCGGTGTCCCCCACCTTCGTCTCCGTCACCTACGGCGCCGGCGGCTCCTCACGCGAGGGCACCGTTCGCAACACCGAGCGCATCGCCAACGAGACGACCCTCACCCCGGTCGCGCACCTCACCGCGGTGAACCACTCGCGGACCGAGCTGCGCAACGTCATCGGGCAGTACGCCGACGCCGGCATCCGCAACGTGCTGGCGCTGCGCGGCGACCCGCCCGGAGATCCGCTGGGGGAGTGGGTCAAGCACCCGGAGGGCATCGGCTACGCCGCCGAGCTGGTCGAGCTGATCAAGGAGTCCGGCGACTTCTGCGTCGGTGTCGCCGCCTTCCCCGAGATGCACCCGCGCTCCACCGACTGGGAAGCGGACATCAAGCACTTCGTGAACAAGTGCAAGGCCGGCGCCGACTACGCCATCACGCAGATGTTCTTCCGGGCCGAGGACTACCTGCGGCTGCGCGACCGCGTCGCCGCCGCGGGCTGCCCGACGCCCATCATCCCGGAGATCATGCCCGTCACGAACGTGAAGCAGATCGAGCGGTTCGCGCAGCTGAGCAACGCCACCCTCCCCGGCGAGATGGTGGAACGACTCCGAGCGGTGGAGGACGATCCCGCGGCGGTACGCTCTGTCGGTATCGAGTACGCCACAGACTTGTGTGCGAGGCTGATGGCCGAGGGCGTCCCGGGACTGCATTTCATTACGCTCAACCACTCCACGGCGACGCTGGAAATCCACCAGAATCTGGGTCTTCGACAGAAGGCCCAGCTGCCTTAAGACCGCGAGGCAGCCGGGGAGCGGAAGAGGGGCGTAGATGGGCTGGACGGTCCTCTATATCGCGTTCGGCGTCGTGGCGCTGTGGCTGCTGGGCGAGGTACTGCTCCAGTACAAGGCGCGGCTGCGCTGGCGGCTGCTGGCCTTCGGCGGCTTCCTCGCCGTCGTCGTCGGCACCACCGTGCTGCCGTCCGTCATCGTGATCGGCCTCGGTATCGCGGCCTTCGCTCTCGGACAGACCTTCGTGACGCTCTCCGTCCGCAGCGGCTTCACCGAAGGCTGGTCCTACCGCGGCGGCCCCGGCGCGAGCCGGCGCCGTCGCGCCGGGGCCGCCTCCGGCGCGGCGGACCCCTCCCTGGAGGTCACCGACCTGCGCACCCACGGCCCCGACGCCGCCCCGGCCTTTCCCGACGCACCCGAGACCACGCCGATCCAGGTTCCGCTCCCCGAGCCGGTGGACGACTACGGACAGGCCGGATACGGGCAGTCCGGCTACGGGGAGGCGGGCCACGGGGGGTCCGGTTACGAACAGCCGGACAGCGAAGGGCCCGCCGGGTACGGCGGCCCCGGGTACGGCGACCCCGGCTATGCCGGGACACCGGGCTACGGCCAGGCACCGGCCTACGACGGCCACCAGGGTTACGCCCCCTCCTCCGGGTACGGCGGCTACGAGGAGGAGCCCTCCGTCTTCGGCGGCGCACCCGAGGAGACGCAGGTCTACGCGTACGACGCCGGCCCAGGCGAGCCCTACCCCCCGCAGGGGTACGGGGACTACGGGCACCACGGAAACCCCCTCTACGAGAGCCCGGGAGCGGACGGCCCGGCCCACCAGAGCGCTTTCGGCTACCCGGAGCACGCCCAGTACCCCGACTACCAGGCGTACCAGGAGTCCCCCGACCCGTACGGGGGCTACGGAACCTACGGCGGCGACGAGCAGGGGCAGTACGCCGGCTACGGATACCCGGCCGCGCAGCAGCCCGCACCGCAGCCGTACTACCCGGACGTGCCCGAGACGCCGCCGGGCGGCGTGTGGGTACCCCAACAGCGCGACGGCGGCCCGCCGCTGCCGCAGGACCAGCCGCAGGACCCCTACGGCTACGGGGCCGACCCCGCGGACGGTAACCACTACGGGGACGGTTCCGCCGACGGCTGGGCGCAGCCGCAGCAGGCCCACCCCTACCCGCAGGGCTACTACGGCGACGGCAGGTACTGAGCCCGGGCACCCGACGAGTCCGGGCGCCGGCCCACCCGTCCTGGCGGTGCCGCCCTCCCGTCCTCGCGGTGCCCGTTCGTCCTGGCGTGCGGCGGGGGTTCAGACCGAGCCGCGCCAGTCCGGGTCCTGGACCAGGCCCGCCGCCATGGCCCCCGACATCCCCGCCGCGGCCGGCCCGCCGCCCGGGTGGGACCAGCCGCCGACCGCGTACAGGCCGGGCAGCGGCGCCTGGTTCGGCGGACGCAGGAAGGCGCCGCCCCCGCCCGGCAGGGAGGGCGGCGGCACCCGGCCGCCCGGCGCGCCCGTCTCGGCCTCGTTGTCGGCGGGGGTACGCACCTCGTGCCACAGCAGCCGCTCACCCAGTCCGAGACCGGCCTCGTCCGCCGCGGCCAGCAGCCGCTCGGCCAGCCGTTCGGCCTCGGCGCTCCCGGCCACCGCACCCGGCGGCACCGGGACGCTGAGCACCGCCGTCTCGTGCGCGTCGTCCGGCCGCAGCGCCGGATCGTCCGGGCGCAGCACCGTCAGCGGTCCGCCAGGCCCCGGGGGGCCGTGCACCAGCGTGCGGTGCGCGGTCCCCTGCGGGCGGGCACCGCGCAGTGCCAGCAGCACGGTCAGCCGCGCCGCCCCCGCGCCCGTGTCGGCGGGCCCGCCCGGCGCGGCGGGCCCGCCGCCCGCGAGCACCACGTCCGCGTCGACCGCCGTACCGTCGGCCAGCTCCAGTCCGGCCGTCCGCCCGTCCTTCTCCCGCACGGCCGCCACCTCGCACCCGAAGCGGAACGCCACCCGCCGCTGACGGCACCGCTCGTGGAGCGCGTCGGCGAGCGCCCGCATGCCGCCGCCCCGCACGTACCAGGTACCGAACGAGTCCTCGATGTAGGCCAGCATCGCCGCGCCGGCCGGAGTCCGCGCCGGGTCCAGCCCGTGGGCTCGCACGCCACCGCACAGCATCGCCGCCAGCCGCGGATCACGCAGTTCGTCCTCGGCGACCTCGGCGAGCGTCGTCCTGGGGGCACCCCGCGCTTTCAGCAGCCGGGAGAGACGCGACAGGCCCCTCCCGCGGAGCGCGGGATAGGCGCCGTCCTGGACCAGCACCCCCCGGGAGGTCGGCTCCTCGCGCAGCGGCTCCTCCAGCAGCGGGCGCCGACACGCCTCCCACGCCTCGCGGGCCCGGGTCAGCAGCTGTGCCCAGCGCTCGCCCGCGCCCGCGCCGAGCCCGTCGTCCAGCGCGGCGACCACCTTGCCCCGGGAGGCGTTCGGCAGCGTGACGCCCGTGCCGTCCTGGAAGACGTGCCGCGCCGTGACCGGCACCTGCACCAGGTCCACCAGGTCCTCGAGACGCTCACGGCCGGTCTTGACGAACAGATCGCGGTAGACGGCCGGAAGGTGCAGCAGCCCAGGACCCGTGTCGAAGGCGAACCCGTCGCGGCTGTACCGGCGCACGGCGCCGCCGTGCGTGTCGCCCCGCTCGTACACCGTCACCTCGTGGCCCGCGACGGCCAGCCGCGCAGCCGCCGCCATGCCCCCCAGCCCCGCACCGACCACCGCAATCCGTCCCATGACCAGCGACTCTAGCCTCTCCGGGCACGCTTCTGCGGGGCGGCTAGGTAGGCGTACTCAGGCGGACTCTTGAGTAGGAACGCCGATGGAGGCGGGCCGGTGCGGGCGGCAGAGTGAGGGCCACGGGAGGGCGCGGGTACCGGACCGCTGACACGGGGCCGCGGAACGAGACCGGTCGCCCTCCCGGGAACGGTCTGCGGGGGAGGCTTAGCGGGGGCGGCCGGCGACGCGGCCCTGGAGCAGCAGGGAGAGGGCCGCGTGGACGTCTTCGAGTGAGCGCTCGGGCTGGAAGGCCTTCCAGTCGAGCGCGGCGACCAGCACCATGCCCACCAGCGCGGCGGCGGTCAGCTGGATGTCGATGTCCTCGCTGAGCTCGCCCTCGGCGACCCCGGCCCGCAGGACGCCCTCCACCACGGCGACGGCTTCCTGCCGCACCATCAGCAGGGTGTCGTTCCAGGCGCGCCCGGTGCGCCACAGTTCGGCGACGTACAGCTGGGTGAAGGCGGGGTAGCGGTCGATGAACAGCAGCCCGGCGCGGACCATGGCGTCGAGCGCGTCCACCCTGCTGCCGCCCCGCTGCGCGGCCCCCTCCGCGGCCTGCCGCAGGTCGGTGGTGAGCAGCTCCACCCCGTGCCGCAGCAGCTCCTCGAACAGCTCGGTCTTGCTGGCGAAGTTGTAGTAGACCGTGCCTTTGGCGACCCCGGCCCGTTCGGCGATCTCCTCCACCGTGGTGGAGGAGAACCCCTGCTCGGCGATGAGGGTCACGGCCGCCTGGAAGAGCTTGTCCCGGGTGGCGCTGCGGCTGCGTGAACTGGGGGTGCGGGCACTCGTCATGCGGCCATTCTCCTCCGCCTGCCCGACCGCCCCGCCCGCACGGCGCCCGTGCCCAGAGCTCACAGCGAGATCTCCGGGCGGAGCCTCTCCAGCGTCCACACCTGCTTGCGGCGCGCGGTGAGCGCCGTCAGCGCGAGGGCGCCCACCGCGAACGCGACCAGCACCAGACACGCCCGCCACACCGGCCACGGCTGTCCGCCGGTGATCAGGTGCCGCAGCCCGTCCACCACGTAACTCATGGGCAGGAAGGGGTGCAGCGCGTTGAAGAAGCCGGGGCTCGTCTGGATCGGGTACGTACCGCCCGCCGAGGTCAGCTGGAGCATCAGCATCGCCAGCACGAGGATTCTGCCCGCGGGTCCGAAGCGGGCGTTGAGGAACTGGACGATCGCGGCGAAACAGGCCGCCACCAGCAGCAGGAAGCCCACCGTGGCCGCCCCGCGCGCCGGCTGGAGCCCCAGCGCCCAGTGCAGCACGCTCATCAGCGCGGCCACCTGCGCCACCCCGATCGCGGCCACCGGCAGCCAGCCCGCCAGCGCGATCCGCCAGCCGGGCGCACCGGCCGCCAGCGCGCGCTTGTTGAGCGGCTGGAGCAGCATGTAGGCGACCATCGCACCGACCCACAGGGACAGCGGGATGAAGTACGGCGCGAAACCCGTGCCGTAGTTGGGCGCCGCGTGGGCCTTGTGCGAGGCCAGGCCGACCGGGTCGGCCATCACACCGGTCCGCGCGTCGCGCTCCTTCTCGCCCAGGTCCGGTATCTGCTCGACGCCGTCGTGCAGGCCGCTCGCCAGCTTCCCCGAGCCGTCCGCCAGCTTGAACAGGCCCCCGTCGAGGGCGGCGGCGCCGTCGGACAGCCTGCCGAGCCCGGTGTCGAGCGTGGCGGCCCCGTTCTTGGCGGTGCCGAGCCCCGTCTGGAGCGTGTGCGCCCCCGAGGAGACCGCGTGGGCGCCCTTGTTGAGCTTGTTGATCTGCCGTACGGCCGCGTCCACGTCCTGCGTGAGGTGCGGAGCGCGGTCGGCGAGCGCGGTGGCGGCCGTACCGAGGTCGTCGAGGTGGCCGCCGAGCTCGTCCAGGTTCTTCTCGTTCTTGACGTACCCGTCGACCTTCGCCGCGAGCGTGGCGGACCGCTCGGCCGCGTCGACGGCCTTCTTCAGCTGCGGGCAGGACTCCGCGGTGAGCCTTTCACCGGCGTCGCGCCCGGCGCCCTGCGTGGGGCCGGGGGACGAGCCGCCGGGCCGGTCGGCCGACGGCTTCCCCGGTGGGCCGTCCGCGGAGCCGCCGGAGCGTGCGTTGGCGGACTCCCCGGAGGGTGCGTCGGTGGACTCTCCGGCGGGCCCGCCGCCCGTGGGCCCGTGCGGGGCCGGAGCGCCGCCTTCCGGGGTGGTGGACGGACCTGGGCCCGGCCGGGTCGGTGCGCCGGTGCCACCGGTGTCCTTGCCGCACCGGCTCTCGTACAGCGTCGAGAGGGCGTCGGCGGCCTCGCGCGAGTCCGTCTTCGCGCGCCGGGCCGCGTCGGGCAGCTTGCCGAGGTTCTTCTTGAGCGTCTTGCTCGTGCGGGCCACGCCCCGCGCCGCCTCGCCGATGTCGCCGCTGTGCTCGTCGAGGAACGGGCGTACGGCGCCGGCCGCGCCGTTCACCTTGTCGGCCAGCTTCTGGGTGCCCTCCGCGACCTGACCGGCGCCGGAAGCGAGAGTGCCTGCGCCCTCGTGCAGCGTCGCGGTGCCGTCCCTGAGGCTGCCGCTGCCTCCTTCGGCCTCGCCCAGCCCGCCCTTGAGCCTGCCCGCACCCTCCTTGGCCTTGCCGATGCCGTCGCCGAGATCGTCCGCGCCCTCGGCGGCGTCGGCGGTCTTGCCGTGCAGCGTGGAGAACGAGAGATAGATCTTGTCGTAGAAGCCGCGCGAGACCTTGCTGGAGGCGCTGGCCCGCACCTCGGAGAAGACGGTGCGGGAGATCTGCCCGACGATGTAGTTGTTCGCGTCGTTCGTGCGCACCTTGAGCGCGCCCGTGACAGGGGAGTCCCCGGAACTGGAGGAGACCCGCTCGCTGAAGTCCTCGGGCACGGTCAGCGACAGGTAGTACCGCCCGTCCTCCACGCCCTCGCGCGCGTCCTCGGCGCTGGTCTCCTGCCAGTCGAACGAGTCGCTCTCGTGCAGTCCGTGCACGATGTCGTCGCCCGCGGTGATCTTCTTGCCCTCGGCGGTGGCGCCCTGGTCCTCGTTCACCAGCGCCACCGGGATCTTGTCCAGGCGGTCGTACGGGTCCCAGAACGACCACAGGTACAGCGCGCCGTACAGCAGCGGCAGCAACAGCATCGCGGCCATCGCCGCGCGCGGAAGCCGCCCCCTGCCGAACCGCTTCAGCTCAAGCGCGGCCAGCCTCGGCGCTCGCATCGGCCGCCCCCTCCTCGTCCGTCTCCTGGTCCGTCTCCCGGGCGGTCGCCTCGCCGCGGGGCACCCGGTCGCCGTCGTCCGTCTGGTTCCCGGCTTCCGCGTCGTCGGTACGGGTGCGGACCACCACGGCGCCCTCGCCCGGCGGTTCGCTGCACACCGCGAGCACCGTGACGCCCGTGTCCGCCACCGTGCGCAGCAGGGCCCAGGCGGTCTCGCGTTCGGCCTCGGACAGCTTGAGATCGAGGTCGTCGACGGCCAGCAGCGCGGGATCGCCCAGCAGGGCGAGCGCCACCGACAGCCTCAGCTCCTCCAGGCGCTCCAGATCCCGTACGGCCGTACGGCCGCCCTTGGGCAACGCGTCCAGGTCCAGGCCCGCGGTGGCCAGGGCCTGTTCGAGCTTCTCCCGGCTCGCGGCTGCGCGCTGGGCGCGGGGCCGCAGCAGCGAGCGCAGCGGACTGCCGAAGCGGCGCCGCAGCAGCACGCGTTCGCGCGCCTGCTCGGTGACGGTCAGCGCGGGGTCCAGGTCGTTGACGCCGGGGACCGGGCCGAGAGCGGCGATCCGCCGGACGGCCGCCATCCGCCGCGGCAGCGGATGCCCCGCGACCTTCGCGTGCCCGCGCCCGGCCTTCATCCGGCCTGTCAGGGCGAGCAGCAGACAGGTGCGCCCCGAACCGGACGGGCCGGTGACCGCGATCAGCGCTCCCGCCTCGGCCGCGAAGCCGACCCCCTCGAAGACGGGACCGCGCGGCCCGTCGAGCCCGAAGTCCGCCGCCGAGACGGCGGCTCCCCGCACCTGTGCCACGGCACCCTCCCGCTGGCTTGCCCGCTGCGTGTCCGCGGCGCGGCACGCGATCCTCTTTGTACTGACCGGTCAGTTCAAAGTATGCCGCAGCCGGTGTCCGGCGGGCCAACCGGGCCGCCCCCTGCGCGGGATTGCGGCCTGTTTGTGCTGGTCAGCGTGGCTGTCAGTGCCATGCGCCACGATGTGTGGAGACGACCGGTTCGTCGAACCGGCTTCGACCGACGGGAGGTTGATTCACGTGACGCGACCTTCTCGGGGAGCGCGCCCCGCGTCCCCGCAGCCGACCACGCCCTCCACCCGCCACCACGGCACCTGGGGCCGGCCCGGTGCCGCCGACGACATCCACCCGGTGCTCCGCAGAGCCACCGCTCCGCCCGCCGCGCTGGACCTGCTCGCGCAGGCACAACACGGGCTCGACGAGGCGGCCGAGAGCGAGACGGCCAACGAGCGCTACGCCGCCGCCCACCTCGCCGCCCTGCGGACGGCAGCCGCCGTGCTCGCCGTCCGGGGCAGGCCCGAACCGGAGGCCGCCCGCAGGGGCGGCACCGTCCGCCGCCCGCGCCGCCACGCGATCCGCAGCGCCTGGGAGGTCCTGCCGGAAGTGGCTCCCGAACTCGCCGAGTGGAGCGCCCTCTTCGCCTCCGGCGCCCCGCGCCGGGCCCGCGCCGAGGCGGGGATAGCCGGGGCCGCCAGCCGGCAGGAGGCCGACGAGCTCGTCCACCACGCCGGGATGTTCCTGCGCCTGGTCGAGCGCATGCTCGTCTCCCAGCCCGCGCTGCCCCGGCCCCGCAC
>NZ_JASKYT010000185.1:0-14634 GCF_041028275.1 Streptomyces sp. PU-14G | reverse complement strand
GCCTGGTACGGCCGGCTCGCCCGCTCGGGCGTCCTGCCCCCGGACTGACCCGCCAGGAGGCGCGCCGGCGCCCGGCGGCTCAGTCCGTCCGGCCGTCGGGGGCCTCCGCCTCCGCGGCGCGTTCGATCACCTCGCGCTCTCGCCGCGCCCGGTACGGCCGGCTCGCCCGCTCGGGCGTCCTGCCCCCGGACTGACACGCCAGGAGGCGCGCCGGCGCCCGGCGGCTCAGTCCGTCCGGCCGTCGGCGGCCTCCGCCTCCGCGGCGCGTTCGATCACCTCGCGCTCTCGCCGCGCCCTGCGGCCGTCCAAGAAGACGTGGTCGACGTCCGGACACTGCTCGGCCAAGCCCCCCTTGACCCGGACGAGCGCGTCCTCCACGTGTTCGCTCTCCACACCCGGCGCCAGATCGACACGGGCCGCCAGCAGCACCGAGTCGGGGCTCATCCGCATCGTCAGCACCTCGGTGACCGCGTCGATCTCCGGCTGCGCGTCGAGGAAGTCGAGAATCTCCCGGCGCAGCACCGGGTCGGCCGCCATGCCGATGAGCTGGTCCTTGGCCCCGCGTCCGAGGACGAAAGCGACGTAGACCAGCAGGCCGCCGATCGACAGGGACGCCACGCCCTCGTACCAGCCCTGCCCCGTCACCATGTGCAGCGCCATCCCGGCCATGGCCAGCACCACGCCCAGGCAGGCGGCACTGTCCTCGGCCAGAACCGTCCGCAGGGCCGGGTCCTCACTGTGCCGCACCTCCGCCCGCATCGTCCGGCACGCCTCGCGCGCCTGACCACGCAGTTGCAGCAACGCCCTGACCAGGGAAGTCCCCTCGGCGAGCAGGGCGACGAAGAGCACGACAAGGCCCACGACGTAACCCGTCAGCGTCTCCTGACTGCTGGAGGTGAACGCCTCGAAACCCTGGAAGAAGGAGAAGCAGCCACCCGTGACGAAGATGCCGACGGCCGCGATGAGGGACCAGAAGAACCGCTCCTTCCCGTAACCGAACGGATGCGCCGTGTCGGCGGGTTTGCGGCTCCGCTTCAGGGAGGCGAGAAGGAAGACCTCATTGAGGCTGTCCGCCACCGAGTGGGCGGCCTCCGACAGCAGGGCGGGCGACCCTGCGACGAGCCCGCCCGCGAGCTTGGCGACGGCGATCAGCAGGTTGGCGCCGAGCGCGACCCACACGGTCGTCTTCGTCTCCCCGTCCTGCCGTGCCCCCTCCGACGGCGGCGCGGCCTTCCCCTGTGATGCCGTCGGCTGCGACGCCGACGTCGCTGTCTCAGTCATCGACTCCTCGACTCTCCGGCTTCCTGAGCGCGGCCCCGAGTACCCGCATGGCTCGGCTTCACAGCGGGTGACGACCCAGGAGCCGGACCGCCGCGTCCCGCCGACGGTGCGTGAGGGGTCTGCAGGCTGCGGGTGAGGGCGGCGGGGGCCGCGTGTGAGGGCACCCATAGGGGCCAGATCACATACGAAGCTCTTTCGGATGTCCGTTTTGCCGGGATCGAGGGGTGGGGGTGGAGCGGCTGGCCGGCCCGGGCGAAGGGGACGAAGCGGGATAGTAGGTCACATTGTTGTCGGGGTGGGGGGCCGGTCCGCAGGKTGTCGGGGTGGGGAGCCGGTCCGCAGGGTGGGGCCCAGGTCGCGACGAGAGCCGGGCACACCGCCCGGAGGCGCGGCCGGATGTGTCCCCCCTCGAAAGGCATCCGCTCGCATGCGTACTGCTCTGCGCACCACCAAGCTGACCACCGGCCTGACCGTCCTGGGTGCCGCCGGTATCGCCACCACCGCGCTGGGCGGCACCGCCCACGCCGCCACCGGGCCCGAGACCAAGCCCGCCGCCCACGCCGCCGCCCAGGCCGCCGACAAGGACGACAAGAAGACGGCCAAGGACGACAAGAAGGCCGACGAGGCCGACAAGGCCGGCGAGAAGAAGGACGAGGGCGAGGGCGGCACGTCCTACCCGGACAACCTGGACGGCTGGATCCGCGAGGCCAAGGCCATCATGGACAAGCACGACATCCCCGGCTCCTACGCGGGCATCAAGCGCAACATCATCCGCGAGTCCGCCGGCGACCCCAACGCGGTCAACAACTGGGACGTCAACGCCCAGAAGGGCACCCCCTCCAGGGGCCTGCTCCAGGTGATCCAGCCCACCTTCGACCAGTACCACGTCAAGGGCACCCCCGACAAGCTCACCGACCCCGTGGCCAACATCGTCGCCGCCTGCAACTACGCAGCCGACCGCTACGGCTCCATGGACAACGTCGACTCCGCCTACTGAGCAGAAGGCAACCCAGCCGACACCCCACACACACGCACACCCGCGCACCCACACGCAGCGCATGCGAACACCCCGAGCGGGTGGGAGGAGCACCCTCCCACCCGCTCGACGCGTCTGCGGCACGGTGGTGAGCGGATGCGACCCCACGTGGACATGAGGGATTCCAAGGTCTTCTACTGGGGGCCATGAGTCCGCATCCGTCCTGGTCCCGTCTCCGTTCTGCCTCGTCACGCCTGGGTGGGGCCCAGGCCGGGGCGCTCATGGGCATCGCCTCGATGTCCACCGTCCAGCTCGGTTCCGCTCTGACGGTGCCGCTGTTCGACCGGCTCGGAGCGCCGGGTGCCGCCGGACTGCGGCTGGCGTGGGCGGGCGTGCTCCTGCTCGTGCTGATACGGCCGCGCCGCCGGGCTTTCACCGGCCGGGATCTCGCTGCCTGCGCCGTGCTGGGTGGTGTGACAGCGGGGATGATGCTCTTCTTCATGCTCGCCATCGACCGCCTGCCGCTGGGCACCGCGAGCGCTCTGGAGTTCCTGGGCCCCCTCGCGGTCTCGCTGCTCGGCCCCGGGAGCGGACGCCTCCGCTGGACGGCCGCCGCCGCGCTCGGCGTCGTACTGCTGACCGAGCCCTGGCACGGTGGTATCGACGCGGCAGGAGTGGCCTGCGCGCTGGCCGCCGCCGCGTGCTGGGCCGCCTACATCCTGCTCACCCAGCGTGTCGGCGACCGCGTGACCGGTCTGAGCGGTCTGGCGGTCTCCATGCCCGTGGCCGGTGTCACCGGGCTCGCCGTGGCAGCCCCCTCGCTGGCGGACCGCCTCGCCTGGCAGCCGGTGCTGATCATGCTGGGGCTGGCCGCGCTCAGTCCGGTACTGCCCTTCGCTCTCGAGTTCCTCGCGCTGCGCCGCCTGACCGCGTCCGCCTTCGGCACGCTGATGAGTCTGGAGCCGGCTTTCGCCGTGCTGATCGGTCTGCTGGTCCTCGGGCAGGTGCCCGGCCTCGGGCCTGCGGTCGGTGTCGCCTTCGTGGTGGCCGCCGGTGTCGGTGCGACCCGCGCCGGTGACCGTGAGGTCCTGCCGGTACCCGCCGCCGAGCCTGGGGAGCCCGCTACCGCGTCGTCGAGGTGAAGGGCGAAGGGCTGCGGTCCCGCGCCCGTGCCCTCGCCGCTGGACGCCCGGCGGGCGCCTCCTCCTGCCGCCCGTTGCCGCGGCAGGAGGAGGTCACTGGCGCGGCAGCCCCTTTCACGGGCTCGGCGGCAGGAAGATCAGCCGGTCCGCGACCGCGTCCAGGTGGCGCGGCGGCAGGTCCATCGTGACGGACAGCTCGGCGACGGAGGAGAAGCCGCCGACGTCGTCGCGTGCCCGCGCGATCTGAGCGGCGCGGGATGCCGGAACGCGCAGCGCCTCCGCCAGGGCGGCCTCCGGAACGTTGTTGACGTCCACGAGGCCGCCGTCGGGGAACGGGCGGTCGCCGAGGTCCGCGCGGCCGATCTGCAGTTCCAGAGCCTGCCGCGGGTCGGACGCGGCGAGAGCGCGAGCGGCCTCGCGTGCGGCGCGCGCGTCCCGTTGGGCTGCGAGTGCCTCGCGCTGCCTCTCCAGCAGGGGGCGGTAGGTGTGGTGGTCCGTGCCGTCGGGTTTCCACACGGCACCGCGGATCGCGAACGCGTGCCCGGTTCCGACGACGATGGTGAAGAACAGCCCTGCTCCGAAAACGGCGTCGTTGGTGGCGGACACGTCCGGGTCGCAGGTGAAGACCAGCGCGGTCGCCGCGAGGTAGGGCGCCGTCGCGACCGCCTGCCACCAGCGCTGGGTGCGCACCGCGGCGTGGATCATCATCGGCACCGTCGCGAAGCCGAGTGTGAACAGCGGCAGCAGCGCCCACAGTGTCGTCAGTACGGATCGCAGTAGGTGTGCACGCCTGATCGAGCGCTCCCAGTCGGCCATGCTGCCCCCCGGTGCGGTTCGCCGTCGGCAGTCGGTGCTGCCGTGGGCGATTTTACGGACCTCGGGTGCGTCCGCCGCGTCCCGAAAAGACGTTGACACGCCTTCGTTACGGGCCTGTGCCTCTGCGGGGCCGCCGCGGGCCGGGCGGTCGCTTGCCGTGCCCGGCGCGACCCGAACGGCCGGGCGGGGGCCGGTCCGCTGGCGCGCCTTCCGCGTGAGCAGGCGGGCAGCGGCGACCCTCAAAGGTCCGGCACGGACATGCGTCCGGCACGGACATGCGTGATTGGCAATGCCCCCTAGGGGTACACGCGCGCCGGACGGTCGCCGGGGAAGGGAGCGGAAGGTGCTGAACGGCCCGGTCGGTGGCTTCGCCGCCGTGCTGTCGCTGTCGGCCGTGGTCCTGCTCGCGGTGGGCGGGCTCTATGGCGCCTCCCGGCTGCTGCGGGTGTCGGCACAGCCGTTGGCCGCCCTTCCGTTCGGCTCGGGGCTGGAGCCGGCCGAGCACGCGGTCAGCCGGTTCCATGTGCGCTGGTACACGGTCACCATGCTGTTCCTCGCCTTCGACATGGAGATGGTCTTCATGTACCCGTGGACGCTGGTGATCTCCTCGGTGGGCCCTGGCGCCGTGATCGAGATGTTCGTCTTCTTGGGAATCCTCTTGGTCGGGGTGGCGTACGCCTGGCGGGAAGGCGCCCTGCGATGGACCTGACGGGTGCCCTGCTGCGGGCGACGGCGGCCCGGCCGCACGTGCTGCTCGTGACCACGCCGGGCGGAACCGCGGTGCGCCTGGCAGCCGAGCGCCACCTGCGCCGCGTCGACGTGCCGACCGCCGACACCCCCGCCGACGCCGACGTGCTGCTCGTCGCGGGTCCTGACTGCCCTTCTCTTGAACCGGCGTTCGACCGGCTGTGGCGGGACATGCCCGCGCCGCGGCACCGGGCCCGGGTACGGGACACGGACGCGGTCCCCGCGGTCGTCGACGACTGCCGCGCCGTGCTGGCGTCCGCGACCCGTCGACACGGGACGGCCGCGCACGTCCAGGTGGAGCGCCCCGCCGCCGAGTTGCCGATGGCGGAGGTGGGTCCTGACCGTGACGGCCTGACGCTGGATCGGCTGCACGTGCCGCTGGGTCCTGTGCTGGCCGACTGGCCGACGGGGCTCACACTCCGCCTCACCGTGCAGGGGGATGTCATCGAACAGGCCCGCGTCGAGGGGCTGCCCGCGCCGACGGCCACGTCCTCTCCCCCCTTCTGGGCGGAGCCCCCCTTCTGGGCGGAGCCCTGGCTGCGTGCGGAGGCCGGGGAGGAGGTGACGGTGGGCGCTGCCGCCCGGCGCCGCGCGGCAGCACATCTCGACAGCCTGGCGAGGCTGCTGTCGGTGGCCGGGTGGCAGGCCGCGGCGACGACGGCCCGCCGGCTGCGGGACGAGTTGCTCGCCGGCGCGGACGCCACCGCCGTCCGGTCCGCCGTGGAGCGGTTCGCCCGCCGGGTCGGCCGGTCCCGGGTGCTGTACTGGCTGACCCGCGGGATCGGTGAGCTGACCGAGGCCGAGGCACGGCGCGTCGGTGAGCGGGCCGGAAACGACGCGGGGGCGGCCTGGTTCGGCCGGGCGGCGGGCCGGGACCGCGGGGACGTCCCCGCCCGGTACCGGGCCTGGCTCGCCGCCACCGTGCACGCCACGAGCCTGCTGGAGGACGCCACACCTCTGGGCGCCGACGGCGAGGGGCCGCGCGGGTGTGTGCGGGACGGCCGGAGGCCTTCGGCCGCGCTGGTGGCCGCGCTCCCCCAACTGCTGCGCGGGGCGGAGCTGGCGGCGGCCCGGCTGATCGTGGCGAGCCTGGACCCGGACCCCGACGAGCTGGCGACCGCCTCGCCGGGGGCGGGGTCCCATGGTTGAGGCAGGACAGTGGTGGTCGGTGCTGCTCGCTCCGGCTCTGCTTCTGGCGGGGGCGCTGCTTGCGGTGGCCGCCGACACGTGCGTGGCCGCACGGCACGCGGGCCGTCGCCGCTCCCTGGGCGCGGTCGGGAGGCGGCTGCTGGAGGTCCCGCGTCTGTTGACGGCGCAGCCCCGCACCCTGCCGGCAGCCGACCGGCTGCTGTGGCGGCTGGGCGTGGTCGTCGTCCCGGTGGCCGCCGTACTGTCCGTGCTGGTCGTTCCCTTCGGGCACCGCACCGTCGCCGACCTGTCGGTGGGCCTGGTCTGGTTCAACGCGATGGAGGTGCTGACCTGGGCCGGACTCTGGCTGGCCGGCTGGGGGCCGAACGCCGTGTTCTCACTGGTCGGCGGCTACCGGTTCATCGCGCAGGGGCTGGCGTACGAGCTGCCGCTGATGTTCGCGCTGATCTCCGCCGCGACCGGGGCGCAGTCGCTGCGGCTCGGAGACATCGTCGCGGCCCAGCAGGGTCTGTGGTTCGTGGTGTGGATGCCCGTCGCCTTTCTGATCCATCTCGCGGGTGTGCTGGCCTTCGCCTTTCTGGGCCCGTTCGCCTACCCGGCAGGACGCGACCTGGCCGGCGGCGTACTGGGCGAGGTCTCCGGGGTGGACCGGCTGCTGCTCCAGGCGGGCCGGTGGCTGTGGCTGACGGCCGGAGCCGCGATGGCGGTTCCGTTGTTCCTCGGTGGCGGCAACGGGCCGGTGCTGCCGGCCTGGGCGTGGTCGCTGCTCAAGACGCTGGTCGTGCTGGGCCTGCTGGTGTACGGACTGCGCAGGGTGCCGGTGGTGCGCGCCGATCGCTATGTGGAGCTCGCCTGGCTGGTGTTGGTCCCGTTGACGATCGTGCAGGTGCTGGCCGTGGCGCTGGTCGTACTGGTCCGTGGAGGAGGGTGAGAGTGGACGCGGTGTTGCTGTGGAGCCTGGGTGTGGTGGCGCTCGCCTGCGGGGTCGCGGTGTTCGTCTGCGATTCGATGGCCCGGGCCACCTTCGCGCTGCTGGGTTCGCTGGTGTGCGTCGGCGGTGTGGTGCTCGTGCTCGGGCTTCCGTACCTGGGCGTGGTGATCGTGCTGATGATGGTCATGGAGATGGTCGTGATGGCCGTCTTCATGATCGCCTACATGATGAATCCCGCCGGTCTGATGCCGATGTCGATGCTGCACAACAAGCGCGGCGCGCTCGTTGTCAGCGCCGCGGTGTTCGCGTCGCTGACCGCGGCCGTCTTCCTGGTGCCCTGGCCGCACCGGAGGCAGTCCCCGCCACGTGACACGACGTTCCAGGTGGGGAAGGCGCTGATGGGCGAGCAGATGCTGACGATGATCGTGCTCGGGTTCGTGCTGCTGGCCACCATGGTCGCGGCGACCGTCCTGGCCCTGCACCGTGGCCGCTACGACCGTCTCGGTGACGGCCTCGACCGGCGCCCGGCCCGGGACCCGGCCGGTGGAGGGGTAGGCCGGTGACCTTCGAGTTGGTGCTCGTCCTCGCGGCCGGCCTGTTCTCCGTCGGCCTGTTCGGTGCGCTGTCCCAGCAGTCCATCGTCATGATCATGATGGGGATCGAGCTGATGATCGGCGGTGTCATCGTGGCCGCGGCCGACCTCTGGCACTTCCTGGCTCCGGCCGCCGCGGACGGCCAGGTCGTCATCGTGGCCGCGGTGGTGGCGATGGCGGTGGAGATGGCCATGGGCTTCGCCGTCACCACCGCCCTCTACCGCGCCCGCCAGGTGGACACGACCGACATGGCCCACGAGCTGAAAGGGTGAGCGCGCTGCTGTGGGCGCTGATCGCTCTTCCACTGGGAGCGGGGACCGTTCTGCTGGTGAGCGGACGCCGCTGGAACGTTCTCGCCCCGCGGCTCGGAATCGCCGCCGCGGCGGGCACCTGCGGGCTCGCCGTCGCCTCCGCACTGTGCCGGCCCGAGGCGAGCGCCCCGCTGTTCGCCGGGGTACGAGCCGGGCTGCGGGTCGACGGCCTCTCGGCGGTCGTCGTGGTCGCCGTCGCGGCGGTCACCGCGGCGGTGCTCGTGGCCTCGGCCGGTGAACTGGGGCCGCAGGAGAACCGGGGGCGGTTCTTCGGGTTGATGCTGGTGTTCGCCGGCGCGATGACGGTCACGGTCACCGCGACCACCCTCCCCCCGCTGCTCATGGCCTGGGAGGTCATGGGAGCGACCAGTTGGGCGCTGATCGGCTACTGGTGGCGACAGCCAGAGCGGGTGCGGGCGGCCGGCACCGCGTTCCTGACCACCCGCGCCGCCGACCTGGGCCTCTACCTCGCCGCGGGCGCCGCCATGGCCGGCGGGGTGGGCTCCCTCGGCCTGTCCGCACTGACCGGTGCGGAGGGAGGGTGGCTGCACGTGGCGTGTGCGGGCCTCGTCGTCGCGGCACTGGGCAAGTCGGCGCAGCTGCCGTTCTCGTTCTGGCTCTCGCAGGCGATGCGCGGCCCCAGCCCGGTCTCCGCGCTGCTGCACTCGGCCACCATGGTCGCCGCGGGTGCCTACCTGCTGCTGCGCCTGCGTCCTGTGCTGGTGGCCACCGGATGGGCCGGCCCCGCGGTCGCCTGGACGGGGGCCGTGACCGCGCTGGCTCTGGGCGTGGTCGCCATGGCGCAGCGGGATCTCAAACAACTGCTGGCGGCGTCGACGTGTTCCCAGGTCGGCTTCATGGTGCTGGCCGCCGGTGCCGGCGGCCTGGCCGGGGGCACGCTGCAACTCCTCGCGCACGCCGCCGCGAAGTCCTCGCTGTTCCTGGCCGCCGGAGCCTGGCTGACCTCGCTGGGCACCGAGCAGCTGCCCGCACTGCGCGGGGCCGTCCGCCGTCACCCGCTGGTGGGGGCCGGGTTCGTGGCCGGTGCGCTGGTGCTGGCGGGGCTGCCGCCGCTGGCGCTGTGGGTGGCCAAGGACGAGGTTCTGGCCGCCGCCCGCGCGCAGAGCGCGGGGCTGTACGCCCTCGGCCTCGCCGCTGCCGCGGTCGCCGCCGGCTACAGCGCCAAGGCCCTGTGGTACGTCACCCGCCCACTGCCGCACGGCCACGCCACCGAGCGGCGCCGCACCCGGCGCCTCGCCCGCTCGGTCTCCACGCCCGTGGTGGTGCTCGCGGCAGCCGCCGTGTTCCTGGGCGTCGCGGCGCTGCCCGACCTCTCCGGCCGGCTGCGCGATGTGCTCGGGGACGGCGGGGGACACGCCCCCGTCCCGTGGGAGATGGGGCTCTCGGCCGCCGTCGCCCTGATCGCGGCGGGCGCCGCCTGGTGGTGGACACCGCGCTCCGCCCGCTCCACCCGTACCGCGTCCTCCGCACAGCGGTGGGCGGCCGACTGGCTGCATACCGAGCGGGCCGCTCGTGCGGTGCTGGTGCGGCCCGTGCTCGCTCTGGCACGGGCGCTGGCCGCGTTCGACGACCGGGTCGTCGACGGGGCCGTACGCCACATCGCGCGCGGCGGCCTGGCGTTGGCCCGGGGCGCCGCACGGGCCGACGACCGCGGCCTCGACGGTGCCGTGCGGTCGGTGGCCGCAGGGTGCCGCCGGCTCGGCGCGTGGGCGCGCAGACCGCAGACCGGGCTGCTGCATCAGTACTACGCCCAGGCCGTCGTCGGTTTCACGCTGCTGATCTCGATCGTGCTGTTGGTGAGGTAATCGTTCGTGCTGACCCTCGTGACGTTCCTGCCCCTGCTCGCCTGCGCCGTCCTCGCCCTGGCTCCGCGCTCGGTGCCCGACAGGCTGTGCGCCTGGGTGTGGGTCGTCACCGCCGCGGCGGATCTGGCGCTGGTCGTCGGCCTGTGGGCGGGCTTCGACCCGCACGGCGGCATGCAGTACCAGCAGAACCATCCGTGGATCCCGGCGGCCGGAGTGGGCTACCACATCGGCGTCGATGGGCTGTCCCTGCCGCTCGTCGCCATGACCTGCCTGCTGTTCCTGGCCACTGCCGTCTACTCGCTGCGTGAGACCCGCCGGGTGCGCTCCTACGTGTGCCTGTTCCTCTTCCTGCAGGCGGTGAGCGTGGGGCTGTTCGTCGCCCTCGATCTGGTGTTGTTCTTCGTCTTCTTCGACCTGTCCATCGTCGGCATGTTCTTCGTCATCGCGGGCTGGGGCCACGGCGGGCGCGCCCGCACCGCGGCCCTCACCTTCTTCCTCTACACGTTCACCGGATCGCTCGCGCTGCTGCTCGGCTTCATCGGGCTCTCCCTCGCCGCCACTCCGCACACCTTCGACCTGATGCAGATGGTCCGCGGCAGTCCGCTCGCGGGACAGGGCCTGTACGCGGGCCTGGTCTTGCTGGCACTCGGCGTCGGGCTGGCCGTCAAGACGCCCACGGTGCCCTTCCATACCTGGCTGCCGCCCGCCCACACGGACGCGCCCGCCGCCGGCTCGGCCATCCTGGCGGGCGTTTTGCTGAAGATGGGAGCCTACGGTTTCGTCCGCATCGCCATGCCGCTGCTGCCGGGCAGCTGGCGCCGCTACGCGCTCGTCTTCGTCATCGTCGGTGCCGTCTCCGTCGTCTACGGCGCGCTGGTCGCGCTGGCGCAGACCGACTTCAAACGCATGATCGCCTACACGTCGGTCACGCACATGGGGTACATCCTTCTCGCTGTCGGCGCGGCGGGCATCCTCGCCGGAACCGACGTGCAGGCCCGCTCTCTGGCGGTGACCGGCGCGGTGGTGCAGATGGTCAGCCACGGTCTGCTCACCGGCGCGCTGTTCCTGCTCACCGGCGTCCTGCACGACCGCGGCGGGACCTACGCCATGGACGCCTACTCGGGTCTGGCCGGGCACGCCCCGCGGTTCGCCGCCGCCACCGGCGTCGCCGCCTTCGCCAGCCTCGGCATCCCGGGGTTCTCCGGTTTCATCGCCGAGTTCCAGATCCTCACCGGCAGCCTCGCCTCACAGGCGGTGGCGACGACGGTCGCGCTCACCGGCCTCCTGATCACCGCGGCCCTGTTCCTGCGCGCGCTGCGCCGGATGTTCCTCGGCCCCTCGCGGCTGCCCGCCGCCGCCCCCGCCGCCGGCGTCCGCGACCTCGTGCCCAGCGAGGCGGCAGCGACCGTGCCGCTCCTGGGCGCGGCACTCGTCATCGGCGTCGCCCCGCGCTTCTTGCTGGACGTCGTCGAACCGGCCAGCCGCGCCGTGACCCAGCTGGTGGCCAGGTGAACGAGAACCTCGCCGCGCTCCTGCCCGAGACGGTCCTGCTCGGCGCGGCGGTGGTGGGCCTGCTCGCCGGAAGCTGGCTGCCCCGCCGCCGCCAGTGGGCCGTTGCCGTGCTCGCGGCGGGCGCCTGCCTGGCGGGCCTGGCCGCCACCGCGTGGACCATGGCCGCAGGGCGCGAACAGACCGTCTTCGCCGACACCTTCGCCGTCGACACCGCCACCGGCCTCGGCCGCCTGGCCGTACTGTCCGGACTGCTGCTGATCGTGGCGATGGCCGGGCCGGCCGTGCGCGGACACGCGCGCGAGAGCGAGTTCTACGTCCTGCTGCTGATGAGCGGTGCCGGGACGCTCGTCCTGGCAGGCGCCAACGATCTGCTGCTGCTGTTCGCGGGGTTCCTGCTCGCCGGCGTACCCGCTTACGCCCTGGCCGCGTTCGCCAAGGACGGCGCAGGCACCGAGGCCGCCTTGAAGTACTACCTCCTCGGAGCGCTGCTGGGCACGGTCATGCTCGCCGGTACCGCCGTGCTGTACGGCGCCGGTGGCAGCACGCTCTACGGGGAACTGCGCGCCACTCTCCCGCACGCCCCCTCCGGCCTGGTCGCCGTCGGTGCCCTGGCCGTGCTGGCGGGCGTGCTGTTCAAGGCGGGGGCCGTCCCCGCGCACTTCTGGGTGCCCGACGTCACCGACGGTGCCCTCGCCCCCGTCGCCGCCCACGTCACCACCCTGACCAAGGTCGGCGCGCTCATCGGCACCTACCGCCTCGCACACCATCTCCTGTGGGGCACCGAGCTCGACTGGCCCTGGCTCTTCGCCCTCCTCGCCGCCGTCTCCATGACCCTGGGAAACCTGGCCGCGTTCTTCCAGACCTCCGTCCAACGGCTGCTCGCCTACTCCACCATCGGCCAGGTCGGTTACGTCCTTGTCGCCTTCCCCGTCGCCGCGCGGAGCGACCTGGCACAGCAGGCGCTGCTCTTCTACCTGCTCGCGTACACGGCGACCAACCTCGGCGCCTTCGCCGTCGTCACCGCGCTCCCCCACGCCCGCACGCTGGAGGACTACCGCGGTCTGGCGAGGGACCGGCCGGCTCTCGCCGCCGTCCTCGTCGTCTGCCTGCTCGGGCTGGTCGGCACACCGCCGACCGGCGTGTTCCTCGGCAAGCTGGAGATCTTCCAAGCCGCCGTCGACGGCGGCTACACGTGGCTGGCCGCACTGGCCGTCGCCAACACCGTCGCCTCGCTCTTCTACTACCTGCGCTGGCTCGCTCCCCTCTTCCGGCCCGCGCCCCGCGAACAGCCGGCCGCCGCCCACCAGGCCGCAGGCCGAGGAGCCGTCGCCACCGCCTGCGCCGCTGCCGCCGTCTCCCTCCTCCTCGGCCTGGTCGGCGGGGCGCTCCTCCCCCTCACGACCGGCCCTCTCCTGCTGTGACCCCTCCGGGAGGCGACCGAGTCCCCTCCCGGAGGAGGGCGAGGGGCGGGTCACGGGCCGGCTGCGAAGGACCGGCCGCCCCCCGGTCACGTGGGCGAGAAGCAGGTCGCGAGGACGCCGGGTATCCGGTACACAAGGCGGGTGACGAATCCCCCGTACCCGCTGCGCGCTGTCACCGACGAGGAGTTCGTGCCCTGGGCGCGGATGATCGCCGACACCTACGGCGTGGACCGTTCCCCGGAGGAACTGGCCCTCCAGCGAGCCGCGACAGACCTGGGACGGACCCTCGCCGCCTTCGACGGCGACGAACCGGTGGCCGGGGCGTCTGTCTACACCCGCGCGCTGACCGTTCCCGGAGGCGTGGTGCCGGTCGCGGGCATCGCGTCGGTGGGCGTCGCCCCCACACACCGGCGCCGTGGTCTCCTCACCGCCATGATGCGCAGGCAACTGACGGACCTGCACGAGGAAACCCGCGAACCGGTCGCCGTGCTCCGCCCGTCCGAGGCGGGAATCTACGGCCGGTACGGCTACGGCCCTGCCACTGTGGGCAACCGGCTGACCTGCGATCGGCGCGCCATGCACTTCCGGCAGGGCGCAGGCCCTGCGGCCGGAACCGTCCGGCTGGCCGCGCCCGCCCAGGCGCGCCCCGCCCTCGAAGAGGTCTACGAGCGAGCGCGTCTCGCGACGGTCGGCTGGCCCGACCGACGCGAGGCCCACTGGCGGTTCCGGCTCGCCGACCACCCCCACGCGCGGGGCCAGGGCAGCCTCCTGCGGTGCGCCCTGCACCGGGAAAGGGACGGCAGCGCCACCGGTTACGCGCTCTACCGGCACACGCCCGGACTGGACAGGCGCGGCGAACACACCGGCGTCGTCCACGTGGTGGAGCTGGCGGCGCTCTCGCTCCCGGCCTACACCGCGCTGTGGCACTTCCTCGCCGGGCTCGATCTGAGTACCTGGCTCGAGTACGAGGGCGCCGCGGACGAGCCGCTGCCCCACCTGCTGACCGACCCGCGGGCGGTCCAGGCGACCCCGGTCGACCGGCTGTGGGTGCGGCTGGTCGATGTCGACCGGGCCCTGAGCAGGCGGCGCTACGCCGTGCCGCTCGATCTGGTGCTGGAGGTCGAGGACTCGTTCTGCCCGTGGAACACCGGCCGCCACCGGCTGCGGGCGCACGGTGAGGCAGTCGGCTGCGAGCCCACGCGTGCGCCCGCCGACCTGCGCACGGACGCCGCCGCACTCGGCTCCGCGTTCCTCGGTGGCACCACGCTCGCGTCCCTCGCCGCCGCGGGCCGCGTCGAGGAGGCGCGTCCCGGCGCGGTCGCCCAGGCCTCGGCGGCCTTCCGCGGCGATCGGGAGCCCTGGTACCCGGGAGGCTGGGCGTTCCCCCTGTGTTGAACGAGGGGGAGATACGGCGGTGGGSGAGCCGTCACTCGGCGAGTGGCGGCCCGCCCACCGCCAGGGGCGGTTCGTGGGGCCCCGCTGCCCTCGGGAGCGCGGCCCCCTCGCGTCACGAAGGGGCCAGCAGCGCCTCCAGGGCCTCGGCAGTCCCGGGGTGCCGGGCGGCCAGCGCCACACCCGCGGAGCCGGGGCCGGAGGTGTGCCACGCCCCTTCGCAGCCCAGCAGCCGGGCCATCGCGTCACACGTCGCCGGGTGGGTGGCGAGCAGCTCCGCGGGACGGCCGCCGACGGTCCCACGGGCGGGACGGACGTCCTCGGCTGCGGGCTGTGCCCGCCAGGGCGGCACCCACGAGTCCAGCGCGGCGAGACGGCCCGGGAAGGTACGGCCCGCTTCCCGGATCAGCAGCGGGGCGAGCTCGGCCCCGCTCCCGCGCAGGGTGGTGATCAGGCACGGCAGCCACGGCAGCTGCCCGAACGCGTGGGAGACGGCTTCCACGACGAAGTCGGTCAGTTCGGGGACCGGCTCCAGCG
>NZ_JASKYT010000184.1:0-12771 GCF_041028275.1 Streptomyces sp. PU-14G | reverse complement strand
GCGTAGTACGCTCGATCGACCTGAGGGAACGCCCCTGACCCGCGCGCCGGGCAGGGCTTGGGCGAGGCGCGAAGGGCCGCGTGGGGTGCGGAGGGGTGCGGGCGAGTCGGAGCCGAGGTCGACGCCGTCTCTTCACTTCCTGGAGGCACTGGCTGCCGCCTCCGGCCTTCCGGCCTCCCGCCGGACCGCGTAGTAGCTCGGGCCTTCCGCCGGGTCCCGTAGTAGCTCGGGCCTTCCGCCGGGCCGCGTAGTACGCTCGATCGACCTGAGGGAACGCCCCTGACCCGCGCGCCGGGCAGGGAGCACACATGCCGGAGTGACGCGATGCTGCGCACCATGTTCAAGTCCAAGATCCACCGGGCCACGGTCACCCAGGCCGACCTGCACTACGTCGGCTCGGTGACCATCGATGCCGACCTGATGACGGCCGCCGACCTGCTGCCCGGTGAACTCGTCCACATCGTCGACATCACCAACGGCGCCCGCCTGGAGACGTACGTCATCGAAGGTGAGCGCGGGAGCGGCGTCATCGGCATCAACGGAGCCGCGGCCCACCTCGTCCACCCCGGGGACCTGGTCATCCTGATCAGCTACGCCCAGGTGGAGGACGCCGAGGCACGCGCGCTGGTGCCCCGCGTGGTCCACGTGGACGCGGAGAACCGGGCGGTGGGCGTCGGGGCCGATGCGGGGGAGCCCGTGCCGGGCTCAGCCACGTCGCGGGCTCCGCACGCGGTGCCGGCTGCCGGGTAGCCGGTCGTTGACTTCACGTGCGGTTCAACTCCCAGTCTGGTGCCGAAGGATTCCGGCGACCCCTCGACCGCGACGGGTCCGGCCCGACAGGAGTTGAGCAGTGCCCTTCACCGACGTCGAACGCACCTACCTGGACGGACAGATGCTCGGCCGCCTCGCGACGGTCGGCCCCGACGGCACCCCGCAGGTCCGCCCCCTCGGATTCCGCCTCAACGGCGACGGCACCATCGACCTCGGCGGCCCGTGGCTCGCCCGCACGCAGCGCTACCGGAACGTGCGGCGCAACCCGCGGGTGAGTTTCGTCGTGGACGATCTGACCCCCGACGAGCCTGGCCAGGTCAAGCCCGGTATGGGCCGCGGCGTGGAGGTCCGGGGCCTGGCGGAGGCCACACGTGCGGACATCCCGCCTGTGAACCCCGCCTGGCCCCAGGACATCATCCGCATCCGCCCCACGCGGATTCTGAGCTGGCACATCGACCCGGACAACCCGGACGGTGACAGCCGGGACCTGCGCTGACCCGCGCCCCGCGCTTGCACCGGGCCGGGGGTGCCTCTGTCCGTGGCGTGCGGGCCGCGGGTGGGTGGTGGCTGGTCGCGCCGTTCCCCGCGCCCCTCCGGGGCGCGCCCCGGGCCGTCCGGGACGGCCCTGAGGCGCCCTGAGTCGCCCTGAGGCGCAAGCGCAGGGGGACGGCGGGGCGCGTCAGTGGTCGAAGACCTCGCCGAAGCGCAGGCCGGCAGCATCGGTGAAGCCGAAGTCGGCGCCGTTGAACGAGGTGACGCCGGACGTCGTCAGGCCCGACGCGGCGCCGCGCAGCACCCAGACAGCGCCCGCGTCCGCCACCGTCCCGATGTCCTCGCCCTCGGCGGCGGCGAACAGGTCGGCCCTGCCGTTGCCGTCGATGTCCGCGAGATGCACGCTGGAGCCGAAGCCGTCGCCGTCCTCCGCGACGCCGGGAACGCCGGTGGTCTCCTGGTGGAACGTCTGTGCCCCGGTGGCGGACACCCCGTCGGCGGAGCCCTTGAGGAGGACGACGGCACCCGCGTCAGTGCCGCGGACGACCTCCGAGGGGACGCCCACGGCGAGGTCCGCGTAACCGTCACCGGTCACGTCGCCCACGGACACGTCGGCGCCGAAACGGTCGCCGTCCTCGTCGGTGCCGGGGACCCCCGGGTCGGACTGGTCGTAGGTGACGGACTCCCGGCCGGTGCCCAGGCCGTCCGGCGCGCCCCACCGGACGGTGACCGCGCCCCCGCCCCGGCCGCCCGCCGCCGGCTCGCCGGTGACCAGGTCGGTCGCTCCGTCCTTGTCGATGTCGCCGGCCGCGACCGAGCGCGTACCGGCGCCGCCGTCGGACAGGACGTCGTGGTAGTAGCCGATGTCGCCGGGGCCGCCGCGGAAGGTCGCCAGGTAGTCCCCGCCATCTCCGCTGCCGCGCTTGCCATAGACCACGTAGTCGGTGCCCTCGGTACCCGCGGGGCCCGAGAAGCGCCCCGCGACGACGCCGTCCAACTGCACGTCGTCGGGGAGGAAGTCGAACTCCAGGGGCAGCGGCGCGTCGCTGCCGTCCCCCTTGGGCGGCACCTCCGAGTACCACCAGAAGTGGCGTCCGCTGACGACCTGGAGCTGCGCGGTACCGTCCCCGTCGAGGTCGCTGAAGGAGGCGCCCTGGCCGAAGTTCCGGTCGTCGGCGGTGGGTGCGTTCAGTGCGATGCCGCCGCTCGTGAGGCCCCTCGCGCCGCCCCAGACGACCGAGAGGCTGCCGTCCGGCTTGCCGTCGGCCTTCTCGTAGGGCGCGCCGACGATCAGGTCGGCGTAACCGTCGTGGTTCACGTCCCCACTGGTGACGTTCTCCCCGAACTGGTCGCCCGCCTCTGCCACCCCCGGCACGCCCGCGGTGTCCTGCGTGAGGCGCACCGAACGGGACGGGGAGACCCCGGAAGCCGACCCGTACGTCACCACCACGGCACCCGCCTTCCCATCGGCCTCCGGTACGCCGATGGCGACGTCGGCGTAGCCGTCCCCGTTGAAGTCCCCGCGCGCCGTCTTCTCTCCCTCGGAGGAGGGGGCGGCGGCTGTCGCCATGCCGGCGGCTGCCGGGGCGGCGGCTGCCGGGGCGGCCGTCGCCAGGGGGACCACGAGACCGCCGGCCGCGAGAGCCGTCAGGGTCGCTGCTGTGACGAGTGTGCGCTGACGCATGGTGGTGTCCTCTTCTGCTGGCTGCCGACTGCTGAGTCCTGTTCCGACTGCGGGCCCGGAGCTTCGAAGTCGAAGACTCAGACGGTCCGGAAGCGTCAATGGTTGTGGCGCCAGGGGCAGTTGGTGCGACGACCGGACTGGGCTTCCGCGAGTCGGTGCGGATGAGAAACGCCGACCAGGGCGACCTCCGCCCAGACCGTCTTGCAGGGAAACGGCCCTCGCGTGACGCCCCACCGCTCGGCCAGCGCGTCGACGAGGAGCAGACCGCGCCCCGACGCGGCCTCGGAGCCGGCGGGCCGTGGCTCCGGGCGCGGGACTCGCTCGCCCAGCGCGTCGGTCACCTCAAGGCGGAGCGAGCCGGGCACGGGACAACTGGCCCTCAGCCGGAAGCTGCGCCCCGGCACCCGCCCGTGCAGCGCCGCGTTGGCGGCCAGTTCACCGACGACATGTGCGGCGGTGTCCGTCGGCAACCCCCGCGAGGCCAACTCCGCGACGGTCAGTAGCCGCGCCAGGCGCGCCCCGCGCCGGGTCGGGGAGAGAAGGACGGTGAAGTCCACGTCGTACGTGCGCGGTGGGAGGTGGAACCCCTCCACTCGCGCACCGGTCGTCTTCTCGCTCATGTCACTCAGCGTGTCCAACTGGGCGCGGTCCGAACAGGGGTGAAGGCTGCACGGGTGAGGGCTGTCCGGACGCGGAGGCGGAATGGTACGGGTTGTACGCCGTAACCAGGACAACTTTCCACACTCTGTGACACTCGGTCGTTTCCCCCGCTTATGGTGCTGCGCAACGAACGCGACAGAGGTGGCACAGAGGTGGTTGCGCATGGCTGAAAACGGCGGTGGCGAATGGGAGCCCGGCCTGGAGGAGGACGACTCCAGCGCGGTGATGCGGGCCGTCAGCCGGCAGATCAGGCTGTGGCGCGAGGCCGCCGGTCTCACCCAGTCCGGCCTGGGCTCGGCCATCGGATACGGCGAGGAAATGGTCTCCGCCGTCGAGCGGTGCAAGCGGCTCCCGAAGCCGGAGTTCCTCGACAACGCCGACAAGGCACTCGGCGCGGACGGCAAGCTCTCCGCCATGAAGGAGGACGTCCAGCAGGCGCGGTACCCGAAGAAGGTCCGCGACCTGGCCAAGCTGGAGGCTCAGGCGGTGGAGCGGGGTGCGTACGGAGATCACAACATCGACGGTCTGTTGCAGACAGAGGAGTACGCGCGGGCTCTGTTCGCCCAGCGGCGGCCCGCGTACACCGAGGAAGAGATCGATCGCAACACGGCTGCTCGCATGGCCCGCCAGCAGATGCTGGAGCGGCAGCCCGCTCCCATGCTCACTTTCGTCCAGGAAGAGGCGACGCTGAGAAGGCCGATCGGCGGACGGGACGTACTGCGGCGGCAGCTCGAACAGCTCCTGCGCATCGGCACATTGCGGCACGTGACGCTCCAGGTGATGCCGACGGACTCCGAAGAGCACAGCGGCATGGGCGGGCGCATCGAGTTGTTGAAGCTCAGGTCAGGGGAGGCAGTAGCACTATGGGAAGCACAGCTGTCCAGCGGCCTGCTGTCGGACCCCCGACAACTGCAGATCCTTGAGCTGCAGTATGGGATTATCCGCTCACAGGCGCTTACGCCTCGTGAGTCGTTGGCCTTCATCGAGAAAGTGCTGGAGGAGACATGACGCTGAAGTCTTCGGGTGGCTCCGCTCCGGAGTGGGTCAAGAGCAGCTACAGCAGCAACGACGGCCCATCGTGCGTGGAGGTCGCCGCCTCGCCTGGGGCGGTGCACGTCCGCGATTCCAAGGTCACGGACGGGCCCCGACTCGCCTTCGAGTCGGACGCCTGGTCCGCATTCGTCTCGCACGCGGCCACGCGCTGAGGCGGCCCCGGTGCCGCGCCGGTGACGGGGTGCCGCGCCGGTGCCGGGATGCCGCGCCGGTGACGGCTGGGCACCGGGGAGAGACGTAGCTCCACCGACAGGCGGGCCCCTCCCGTGTGTAGCCCCGGGCTTGCAAAGCCCCGGGCGCGCTCGACGCGTCCATGCCGAGCCCATTCTTGGCGCTCTGTGACAAGGCGCCGACCGGGATTCTCCGGGAGAATCAGAGGCGTTCGGGTGTGCGTTCGCGGACTGGGACTGGGGGGTCTGATGGGTGGTTTCCAGGGCTTCGACCTGGCGCGTGTGCGGGAGTTGGCAGGGCATCTGGAAGCGGTGGCGGGCTCCATCGTGCCGATGCACCGCCAGCTGTCGCAGATTCTGGAAGCGGCAGGTGCCGACATGGCGCCGGGGAAGGTGAGTACGAGCCCGGAGCTCCAGCCGCTGGTGGAGAGCCCCGGGGTGCCGATGGCCACGGGATCGATCCCGATCTCGAAGGTGTACGGCATCCCGACGGGGTACCTTCCGGGCCCGAAAACGCAGGGCGAGGCGCTCGCGGGCGGTCCGCTGCCCGGCTCCGTCGACCCGTTCCTGCGGCAGACGGCGGGCGACATCCGCGCCCGCTGCGACCGGCTGGAACAGGTGCGGCGGGCGGCACCGGCCTCGGTCAAGCTGGACGCGGGGGCCCTGCTCGCCGCCGAGATCGTCGACCTCAACGCCGTGCCGAAGCCGAACGCCGGCGAGCAGGCCATCGCCAAGTGGTGGGCCGGACTGACGCCCGCGCAGCGCGAGCAGTACCTGTATCTGAAACCGGAGTCGCTGGAGACGCTCAAGGGGCTTCCTGCGGACGTGCTGCGGCGGGCCGCGCAGCTGGCGTACTTCAAGGTGGTGCCGTACAAGACCTCCAGCCAGGAGAGGTCCGGCGGTACCAAACTCTCGCTCGGCATCATCGAGATCGGTGAGGGCTTCGCCCTGCGTACCGAGCAGATGAACGACGGCACCTACCGCGTCACCATGATCGCCAACGACCAGGCGGGGCTCAAGACCGACAAGAAGGGCGTGACGATCGGTGGCACGCTGAAACTCGAAGTCGGCGACACGTGGGTGTTCAAGAACAAGGAAGAGGCGGACAAGCTCCAAGACGACCTCAACGAAGCGTTCATGCTGCACACGGAGGAGAACAGGAGCCTGATGGGCGCCATCTGGGCCAAGATCCGGTTCCCCACGGTGCTGGATCGTATCGGGCAGCCGAAGATCAAGGTCACGACCAAGGGCGTCGAGGTGAACGGGACGATCGGCGCCGGAAACGTCACCCCCGGGATCAAGTTCGGCGGCAACTTCTCCACCATCACCAGCACCATCGATCCCCGCCACCCCTCGGTGACCCAGAGCAGAGAGTTCACCATTGAGCCCTCGCTGACCAGGGGAAATCTGCTGAAGACCGAGTTCGGTGCGGTCATCGACGGCAAGATCCAGGTGGTCCGCGACAAGAACAACCCCGACCCCAACACCAACATCACCACCGTCCGGCTCATCCAGACAGTGGAAGGAAAGCTCGGTGGGTCGTTCGGCGGAAAGCTGGGCAGCAAGAAGACGAACGTCAACGGCACGTACAAAGAGGGGCGTACCACCTCCCACGTGGTGACGGTGAACGTACCGATCGGCGCGAACCAGGAGGAACAGGCCGCCGCCCGCAAGTGGCTCAACGCGCCGTCGCCCGCCGCCCTGGCCGGCACCGCCGTCCCCACCAAGGCGCCTGCTCCCGACGCGGGCCTGTTCGCGAAACTGGCACATGAGCGGGGGCAGGTCAGCGCCATCTCCTACCGGGGGTCGGCCGCCGAGTTGAAACTGGGCGCCAAGTTCACGGTCGAGGGCATCCCCATCGGCTTCGAGGCCACGGCCGGCGGGAAGAGCGACCGTGCCGTCGGAGAGCAGTACCTGGGAGCGCCCGATCCCACGACCGGCGAGCGCACGTTCGTGCCACTGAACTGAGCGCCCGGTCGTCACCCGACCGCGCCCGCAGCCGGTGGAGGTGCCCTGCCCCGGCTGAGGGGCCGCGCCCCGGCGGAGGGGCCGCGCCCTGGTCGGGGGTCTGGGGACTCAGGTGGCGGTCGCGGCGGCGGTCGCGGTCGCGGCGCCGGTCGCGGTGGCGACCGTCGCGGCGAGCTCACGAGCCCGGTCGTGGGCATCGGCCATGGACGCCTCGTGCATGGGGAGGAACTCCGCCAGGGACGGTGTGTGGGGAGCCATGGTCATCTCGGGGACCACGGTGGCGACGTCGAGTCCCAGTTGGCTCTCGTGCCCGAGAACCGTCTCAGTGGTGGGCACGACGTAGTCCAGGCCGTGGTGGGGCGCGCCGGGACCGTAGCTGCCGCCTCGGGCGGAGATCAGCACCGCCGGACGTCCGGCAGCCGGGGACGGCTTGAACGTGCGACCGAAGACCATGACCTGGTCGAGCCAGGCCTTGAACACCGACGGCATCGACAGGTTGTACATCGGCACCGTGAACAGGTAGGCCCTGGCGCCGAGGAACTCCTCGATGAGTTCGTCCTGCAGTTCGGCCGCGGCAGCCTGCTCGTCCGTGTGGTGGGCGGGATCGGTGACGCGGGCGGTAACGCCGGCGGCAGTGAGATGGGGCACGGGTGTCGCGGCGAGGTCGCGGTGGACGACCTTGCCGCCCCAGCCTTCGAGGAAGGACTGGCCGACCTGGCGCGAGACCGAGACCTCGCCGAGCGCCGAGGAGTCGATGTGAAGCAGGTACGACATGGTGGGTGTTCCCTTTCAGCGGTGGTGTGAGAGCGCGCTTGAGTGAGCGACCAGAGCGAGTCGTTGTCGTGAAGTGGGGTGTGTGGAGCCGCCGACCTGGTGTTACATACTGGTAGTGCGGTTACACACCAGGTGAGAGGCGAGTGGGATGGTGTCAGCGCGACAGATCAGTGGTCCGTGCCAGGCGTGGCCAAAGGACAGCGCCTTCATCCGCGAGGTGCTCGATCGCATCGGCGACAAGTGGACGGTGTTGGTCGTCGGCACCCTGAGCACCGGCTCGCTGCGCTACTCCGACCTGCAGGCGAGCATCCCGGGCATCTCCCAGCGGATGCTCACCCAGACCCTCAAGTACCTCGAGCGAGACGGGCTGATCACGCGGACCGCGTACGCCGAGGTCCCGCCGCGAGTGGAGTACGAGCTGACGGATCTTGGGCGGTCCCTGTTGGACGCGGTCGCGGCGATGGCTGGTTGGGCCGCCGCCCATCACCGTGAGATCGCCGACAACCGGGCCGCGAGCGAAGTGACCGGAGTCGGCCGAGGCAGGACGTCGGTCAGCGCGTCGGCGGGCTGAGCCTGGCGGTGCTTCCTCCCTGCGCGGCGCCGGGTACGCCGCCCGCGGCGTTCTCGTCGCTCGCCTCGACAGCCGACGCCGCGTCGGCGCCGTCCACGGCATCGACGGCATTGACGCCGTCCACGGCATCGGCGGCATCGGCGGCATCGACGGAGCACATGCCGGTGACGGAGTCGCACCACGCGCCGGCGGGTACCGCCACGATCCCGAACTCGTCCTTCGCGCGGCTCATGACACACGCTCACTCGCCACGGGCCCGGCCACCTGCTGCAGCAGCCGGTCGTAGACAGGGACCTTCTGGGCGCCGGGGGCGGCCACCCGGCGGTCGAGGACGACGAACGGAACGCCGAGCGCGCCCAGTTCGAGGCCAGCGTCGCGGTCGGCGCGCACCCTGTCGGCGTACTCGCTGCCCGCGAGGACCTCGCGGGCTCGCCGCCCGTCCAGTCCGACTGCTTCCGCGACGCCTGCGAGAGTGTCCGGGTCGTGGGGGTTGAGGGTGCCCGCGAAGAAGCCGTCCTGGACGGTGGAGAAGAACTCGAACCCGCGGCCGTGCGCGCCTGCGTACTGGACCACGCGGTGCAGATCGAACGTGTTGGCGTTCAGGCGGCTCAGCGAGTACGCGAGCCCCTCCTGGCGTGCGAGGGCCCGCATCTGGCGCTCGGCCCTCAGGACGTCCGCGGCGGTGCCGCCGTGGGCGCGGAGGAAGCTCTTCGCGTTCTCCTCCGGCTCGCGCGGCGCGCCCGGATCCAACTCGAACGACCGCAGGACGATCCCGAACCGATCCGCGTCCGGACGCCGCGCGATCGCGGTCTGGAGGCGGTGCTTTCCGACATAGCACCACGGGCAGCCCAGGTCAGACCACACCTCGATGACGACCCGCGACCCCCCGGGCTGGGTTGGCTGCTCAACCAACGTCCTCACCTCACTATGAGTGCGTAACGCCATCATGAGTGAGTAAGAGAGAGCCTACAAAAGGCACATGGAAGTGCGTCAGCGTCGCCCGTCAGGCACTACGCCCTCATCTGCGAAGGGCCGCTACGCAATCCGGCCCCTTACGCGTGCCGTGGCCGTCGTGCTGCCAGGTGTCCGGCCCTTTCGACGGGCGGGCCTGTGCGGCGGTGGGCGAAGTGGCCGTCCGCGCCCACAGTCGGGGTAAGTCTGGGACAGGGACTTCGCGCAGCAGCCCGTTCGCGAAAACGTACCGCTGTACTCGCTGAGCTGCGGAAGTGCCACAAACCAGCTGGCGGGCCGGCGCCGACCACACCCAGGTCGACGGCGCTGCGGGCGGTGCCGGGCCCCCAAGAGGGCTCGGGGGCCCGAGCTCACCGTTCTGTGCCTCGCAGGCGCCGTGCGGTGTCGATGTCCTGCTGGAGCGCGCTGAGTCGGGGTGGTTCGCGATCGGCGTCCAGTACGACCACGCGGAGCTCGTCACCCACGTGCGGCGGGGTAACGCTCTCGTCCGACCACGAGGGGTGCTTCACCTGGTCGACGAACCCGGCAACGCCCTCCACCTCGACCGCCGCTCCCACCGGCGCCACGGCGACGATCCTCGCGATGCACTCCTGATGGTTGAGCATGTTCACATTCTCGCCCTTTCGTCCGGGGGACGGCGGCGGGGTCAATCAGCGACGGAGAGGACGACCCGTCGTTCGCTGAGGTTGATCGATGAGACTTTGACGGGAAGCGTGTCGCCGGTCTGAATGGGGCCTGTCCCGTCCGGAAGCGCGGCGACAGGCAGCAACCCGGAAACGTCCTTCTCGACCTCCATGAATACTCCGACAGGTGCGACCTTTTCCACGGTGCCGGTCACGGTCGCTCCGAGTCGTGAGCGCGCGAAGTCCAGGAAGGGGTCGTGCTCCAGCTCCTTCAGCGACAGAGAGACCTGCTCGCGTTCCCTGTCCACGCTGAGAACGACTGCCACGATCTCTTCGCCAACCTGCGCCACCTGCGTGGGATGGCTGAACCGCCTCCACGAGAGGTTGGGGGCCGTCACGACACCGGAAGCGTTCCCGAGGTCGAC
This sequence comes from Streptomyces sp. PU-14G, assembly GCF_041028275.1. NCBI lineage: Bacteria > Bacillati > Actinomycetota > Actinomycetes > Kitasatosporales > Streptomycetaceae > Streptomyces > Streptomyces sp. PU-14G. Next base: position 2,608 of record NZ_JASKYT010000184.1, on the reverse strand, counting down.
GAACAGCACTGTCGCCGAGGACGCGGTGACCTTCCCTCTACAGACCATTCCGGGATGCAGTTGCTCGATGTCCACGGCAGCCGGGCCCCCGTACGCCCGGGCACCGAGAGCGCCTCCCCGCCGAGGGTGAAATACCCCGTCAGCACGCCGACGTGACCTCATGAAATATCAAGGCTAGGGTCCGCACCTGGGGATGGGTGGAACCCCAGAAGCTTGTTGACCTTCAACGAGATGTCGATGAGCTGCTCTCTTGAGACTCGGGGTACCGCGTCCAGCTCGTTGTCCTCGACAAAGGAGGTGAAGCCGTCTGGCAGTGCGATCTGATATGTAGATACGTAAGATTCGAGATCTGCACGCCAAATAGATTCCCCGTCCGTGAGAATGGATGACCCGCCACGCACACGGAAGGACTTGTTGACAACGTCTTCGGTCGACTCCATCACGTCGAGTACTGGATAGCCAGAGCGCAAGTAAAGGCATACTCTTTCACGGTCGTAGAAAGTAGCCTGACGTAGCGCCTCGTCCAGGCTCGCGTTGTATGCGTGTGGCATACTTGGTTCTAGTTCTCGGAAAAATCCAATTGGTTTCATGATCCTCTACCTTGGTGCGATTGGCAGGAAGAGCCGACGGGCTTGACTTGGCGGTGCGCGCTCTCAGCACGGCGAACGATCGCGATTCGGCCACTTCCACAGCTCAGCAGATGCCACGGTACGTTTTCGCGAACGGGCTGTTGTGCGAAGGCGCCGCCCTCAGTGCGACCGCGCTGGTGCATTGTGGTGCCGGTTGCTCCTTGGGGGGAACTCCGATCGTCTTTTCTGAGAACGAGTTCTGTCGTCTCCTGAGGGGGGACTATATCGCCCAGTCGTGGGCTCCCGGTATGCAGAAGGGAAATAGAGCGCCGGTTATCTTGAAGCATCCACGCGCCTGGCGAGGCGGTTTATGTGAAGCCGTCCGGTAGCTGAAGTGCAGGACCCTGCAGGACTTCGATGCACACCCCGAGGTCGGGGTCCGGGGCGGCGATCTGGACGGTGGCTAGTGTCCCGGGGAAAGCGTTCTCGATTTTTGCCCTCCATGGGTCAACGAGTGTCGCGGCCAGAGCTAGTTGTGCGTCCTCCCTCGAATCTTGCGGGCCACACCACCTTGCGAAGAGGGCACTGATGTCAAAAAAATTGAAACTGTCTACGACCCTGGTCCATTCTTCGATGGTGTTGTCGAATCTCGGCGATGAGCGGGCTGCCGACATGCGCCTTTCGATTTCCTCCTGACCGGCGCCGTACAGGTCGACAATGAGCGCTCCGTGAACTTCCAGGACATTGGGCCAGAAGAGCCAGCGGTAGGCGATCGCTTCAGTGACGCTTCCGAGCTCCATCAATGCCTCAGGCATCGACTCTGCTTCGACGCCTGGCTTCACGGAACGAAGTACCGCGAGAGGGTCAGCAGGGACTTCGTGACTCTGTGCGGGGTCAGTATCCAAGAGGTAGTTCATCTCCAGAAGCTCAGTAACCGAGGCCTCCACCCTCAGGGTGGTACAGAGGGGGTTCGATTCCGCTGTGTGGTTTACCTGTTCCCAAAATCGTGGGCCTTTGTTTCGTCCCGTGGGGTCGCGGGGCTCTTCGAGCCACTGAACTGAGCGCCCGGCTCTTTCTCATCCCTCGGCGGGGGCGGCAGACCGGGCTCCCGAGGGGAAGGGGGACGGCACGGGCGGTACTCCGTGGCGCGGCACGGGCGGAACCCGGTCCGCGTGACAGCACGAGAGGCCTGCGGTTGTCCGGGCTCACTCGTCCAGCAGATCGTCGACGTACTCGCACAGAACGCCCGGCAGCGCGTCGCGGTCGATTGCCCGCAGAGGGGCCAGGTCACTCCGCGGTTGGAAACCCGTGGAGCCGAGCTCGAAGAGTGCGTGCAACTGCGCCTCGAGCGCCGAGCTGTCGCCCTCCGTCGCCGCGCACGTCGCGAGAGCCCTGGACAGGATGCGGACGTCCTCCCGCCCGTATGAGGAGGGCCAGTCGGCGCAGCGATCCGCCGCCAGCTCGCGCCGCCGGGGGTCGGGATCGAAGAGCTGCCGCACAAAGCTGCCCACCGCGTCGGCGGGCCGCCCCCAGAAGAAGACGTAGGCGTTCGCCTCCTTGTCGAAGCGCACGCTGTGGCCGGCTCGTCGCACGCTGAGATTCTGGTCGAACCATTCGAGCAAGGCGGCTGCGGCGGCTTCCCCCTGGTACTCGGTCAAGGCGGGGACCTCGAAGTCGAGGACCCGTACGACGAGGAAACCGCCCTCAGCGAGCGCGTCGAGCTGATCGACCACCAGCCGGACGCCGAGCCACAGGTAGTAGCGGTCCCGCGCAGGCAGGCACTCCGGCACTGCGAAGCCGACGCGCAGGCCATCGATGCGCTCGCCGTCAACGGGCACGTGCGGGCTCACGTCGACGCGCACGGTCACCACCGCGTTGAGCCCCCACGGCCCAAGCCGCTTCCGGTAGGTGTGGGTGCTCGTCCGCTGCAACGGTGGTCACTCCAGTCGTGTCAGTCGTCGTTTCTCACAGGGAATCCTTGACGGCTCAGGCGGGGCATCGGCCTCGACAATCGTTCCGAGGGGGCGTGGGGCTGGGGC